>JAHHQV010000038.1 GCA_020026175.1 Phocaeicola sp.
CCACTTTTTGACTATCTTGGCGTTTAGGGTGACGCAATGACGAAGTCAGGAAATATCATCCTAATATAGTAGCTGTTCAGGAGGTGGATAGTGTTACTGGCAGGAGTAATGGTATTGATGTTCTGAATAAGATTGCTGTTGAAACAAGGCTTTATCCTGTGTTTGCTCCTGCCATCGATTTTGATGGCGGGAAATATGGTATCGGTATTCTTTGTAGGGAAAAGCCGGTTTCGTATAAAAGATATTCTTTACCTGGAAGGGAAGAAACCAGGGCTTTGCTGATGGTGGAATTTGAGAAATACGTATACTGCTGTACTCATTTGTCTCTGACGGAAGACGACCGTATGCTTTCGCTTGATGTTATAAAGGATGTGATGAAAGGAGTGTCTAAACCGTTGTTTTTGGCTGGTGACTTGAACGACCATCCCGATTCTAAGTTTATAGCAGCTTTGTGTAAGGATTTCAAGGTTTTGAATGATACTTCAAAATTTACATATCCGGCAGACAGACCCCAAGAAACGCTTGATTATATTCTTGTAAGGAAGAGTGACGGAGATGCCCTTTTGCAAGTGTCTTCTTTTGTATGTGACGAGCCTGCTGCTTCAGATCATCGTCCTGTTGTGGCTGATATTATATTTAAGTGACGTGTGTAAAGGTTTTTTATATGCTTTTCTCAATTACTGTATAGACAGTGGGGCTGTGGTTTTGTAAGGTATGAACTTTATATGTGTAATGTTTGACTTTGGAATATAAACTTGTCTGTTCAAAACTTACTAAAAGAAAATTCTTTTTTGAGGATATTCCATAGATTTTTCGTAAGTTTGTACCCAAATTTTAAAATATAATGGCAATGTCAGAGTCAAAGAAAATCAAAACCGCTCTTATTTCGGTTTATCACAAAGATGGTTTGGATGCCATCATAAAGAAACTTCATGAAGAAGGAGTACAGTTCTTAAGTACAGGTGGAACACGTCAGTTCATTGAATCTTTGGGTTATCCATGTTTGGCTGTAGAAGATATTACAACTTACCCATCAATACTTGGTGGTAGGGTAAAGACTCTTCATCCTAAAATTTTCGGTGGTATACTATGCCGTAGAGAGTTGGAAGGTGACTGCAAACAGGTGGAACAGTATGAAATCCCTGAAATAGACCTTGTTGTTGTAGACTTATATCCTTTTGAAGCTACAGTTGCTTCGGGTGCAGGCGAACAGGATATTATAGAAAAAATAGATATAGGTGGTATCTCGTTGATACGTGCTGCTGCAAAGAACTTCAATGACGTTGTTATAGTTGCCAGCAAGAATCAGTATCCTACGCTTAAGGATATACTTGACAGGAATGGTGCTGTTACTACACGTGATGAAAGGAAGGCTTTGGCTCGTGAAGCTTTTGGAGTTTCATCTCATTATGATATAGCTATACATGCATATTTTGCAGAAAATACAAAATAAATATTCTTTTTCATTGTGACAGGGGCGGTCTTGTAGTTGACTTGCTGTCTCTGTCACTTATCATTAAAAAATCAGACCTAAAAGATGGGATTATTCTCCTTTACACAAGAAATAGCGATGGATCTTGGCACAGCCAATACCATCATAATAAGCAATGACAAGATTGTCGTGGATGAACCATCGGTGGTGGCTCTTGATCGTCGTACGGATAAGATGATTGCTGTAGGTGAGCGTGCAAAACTTATGTACGAAAAGGAAAATCCTAATATACGTACGGTTCGTCCGCTTAGAGATGGTGTGATTGCCGACTTTAATGCGTGCGAGCAGATGATGCGCGGACTTATTAAGAAAGTAAATTCTGGTAAAAGACTGTTCACCCCTTCACTGAGAATGGTTATAGGTGTGCCTTCTGGCTCGACAGAAGTGGAACTTCGTGCTGTACGAGATAGTGCGGAGCATGCTGGTGGACGCGACGTGTATCTGCTGTTTGAACCGATGGCTGCTGCTATAGGTATAGGACTTGATGTGGAAGCTCCAGAGGGTAATATGATAGTTGATATAGGTGGTGGTTCTACCGAAATTGCAGTCATATCATTGGGCGGTATTGTTTCTAACAACTCTATACGTATTGCAGGTGATGATTTGACAGCTGATATTCAGGAATATATGAGCCGTCAGCATAATGTAAAAGTCAGTGAACGTATGGCTGAACGTATCAAAATACATGTAGGTGCTGCGCTTACCGATTTGGGTGATGAGGCTCCTGAGGATTATATTGTACGTGGACCTAATCGTATCACAGCTTTACCTATGGAAGTTCCTGTATGTTATCAGGAAGTTGCACATTGCCTTGAAAAAAGTATTGCAAAGATTGAAACTGCTATACTTAGTGCGCTTGAAAATACTCCTCCGGAACTTTATGCCGATATTGTAAACAATGGTATATATTTGTCTGGTGGTGGTGCTTTGCTTAGAGGACTTGCAAAACGTCTGACTGACAAGATAAACATTCAGTTTCATGTAGCAGAAGATCCTTTGCTGAGTGTTGCAAAAGGAACTGGTATTGCTTTGAAGAATGTAGATCGTTTTTCATTCCTTATGAGATAATAAACATGTCTCGGATAATAAAATTACCGGTGAGGTGCTTTGGAGAGATATTTGCTTCCTGTTCTTTTAATAGGGCAAGGATGCTATATCTTCATCCTGAGTCTTCACCTTTATTAGTCTATAATCGTTATTCCTTTTTTTGACTTGTGCGTAACATTCTGGATTTTATAATCAGACATTCACATTGGGCTATATTTGCTTTGCTTCAGGTTATAGCTGCTTTCATGCTGTTCAGATTCAACAACTTTCAGGGCAGTGTATGGTTTACTTCTGCTTCGGAGGTTACGGCTTCTGCTACTGAAGTGACTTCTTATGTAAAGCGATATTTCGGACTTGAAAAGATGAACCGTGAACTTACTGCCAGAAATATCAGTCTGATGCAGGAATTGGATTATTACAGGGGACTTGTAGAGGCTGCAAATAAAAATGATGTTACTCCTATGCTTGTCAAAGGTAAAGTAAATGTAATAAAGACTGATTCTACTACTATAGTACATAAGGATGCTCCGGTGGTGATGGATAAGTCTTTTGTGGTATGTCCGGCAAAAGTGGTGAATATCAGTGTAAGAAGGTATGATAATTATATAGCGATAGACAAAGGTAAGGACGATGGTGTTAAAACCGGAATGGGAGTAATCGGCGGATTGGGAATTGTTGGTATTGTATGCCGTACTTCGGATAATTATTCGCTTGTCCTTCCTGTGCTGAACTCTAATAGCAGTATAAGTTGTAAATTGGCAAGAACAGATTATTTCGGCTTTTTGAAATGGGATGGAGGAAATCCTTTGGTGGCATCAATGACTGATGTGCCTCGTCATGCTGAATACGAGATTGGTGATACCATTGTTACCAGTGGACATAGTACCGTCTTTATAGAGGGTATACCTGTGGGAACTGTGTCCTCTTGTAATGACAGCGATGATAATATGTCGTATACATTGGGAGTGAATTTATTTACTGACTTTGGTAAACTGAATGATGTTTTTGTGTTGCAGCTTCCTCGGCGTGAAGAATTGACAGAACTTGAAAAAGACATTAAATATTAATAATCATATTTATGCTTACTTGGCTAGACAAGATAAAATGGTTTGTTATACTGGTACTTGTTCAGGGGGTGGTTATAGGTCAGATGGAGACTTCCCGTATAGCTGTACCATTGATATATATATATTATTTGCTTAAACTTCCTTCGGATACTGGAAGAAAGCAATTGTTGTTTCATGCTTTTTTCTTGGGGTTGGGAGTGGATATGTTTGGCAATACTCCCGGACTGAATATTACGGCGTCATTATGGTTGGCTATGGTCAGACATCAATTGTTAAGATGGCAGACTGCACGTGATGCTTCAGATTCTTTTTCTCCTGGAATCAAGACTATGAGAGTAGGGCCGTTTTTTAGATATATAGCTCCGGCAATATTATTACATTCGTTTATATTGAACTTTATAGATGCTTTTTCGTTGGTGAGAATGTATCAGGTATGTATTAATTCTTTAGCTGATACTTTGGCTACAATAGCTATTGTATGGGTTGTAGAACTAGTAAGGAGGAATGATTAAGTGAAGAGAAACTATCAGCTAGAGAAAAGAAAATATATAATTGGTGGTGCTGCTGTTCTTGTTGTACTGATTTTCTTGGTGCGTTTGCTTACTTTGCAGATTATGAGCGACGATTACAAGAAGAATGCAGACAGTAATGCATTGTTGAAGCGTATAAAATATCCTGCCCGCGGACTTATTTACGACAGAAATGACAATCTTCTTGTCTTCAACCAGCCTGCATACGACATAACGGTGGTGATGAAGGAGGTAGAGAAGTTTGATACACTTGAACTTGCTACATCTTTGGGGGTTACGAAGGATTTTCTGGTAAAGAGATTCAGTGATATGCGTAACCGACGTCTTAATCCTGGATATTCCAGATATACGCATCAGGTTTTGTTGACGCAGCTTTCTTCTGAGGATTGTGCTGTTTTCAGAGAAAAACTGTTTAAGTTTCCAGGGTTTTATATACAGGGAAGAACAGTAAGACAATATGGATATGATTGTGGCGCACACATACTTGGTGATATAGCTGAGGTGTCAAAATGGGATATGGAAGATGATGACTATTACAAGCGTGGAGACTTTATAGGAAAACTCGGTGTAGAACGTTCTTACGAGAAACAGCTCAGAGGAGAAAAGGGGGTTGAAATCCTTTTACGTGATGCTCATGGTAGGATACAGGGAAATTATATGGGAGGAATGTTTGATAAATCTCCTGTACCCGGAAAAAATCTTAAACTAAGTCTGGATATAGAGTTGCAGGCACTGGGAGAAAGACTTTTGGAAGGTAAAATAGGCAGTATAGTAGCTATAGAACCGTCTACAGGAGAGGTGTTGTGTCTGGTTTCATCTCCTACATATAATCCTCATCTTATGGCTGGACGACATAGGGGGGAGAATCATCTTAAACTATCAAAAGACCCTTGGAAACCGTTGCTTAATCGTGCTATTATGGGTACTTATCCTCCTGGTTCTACTTTTAAGATTTCTCAGGCTCTTACTTTTCTTCAGGAAGGTATTATTAATACATCAACAATGTATCCATGTTCGCATGGCTTTAGTTTCAGAGGGCTTCATGTAGGATGTCATGCTCATGCTTCACCTCTGCCTGTTATTCCGGCAATTGCAACATCGTGTAACGCTTATTTCTGTTGGGGACTTTATTATATGATTGGTGCAAGAAGCAAATATGGTTCTGTACAGAATGCAATGAATATATGGAGGGATTATATGGTGTCGATGGGATTCGGTTATCCTTTAGGCATTGATTTGCCTGGAGAAAAACGTGGTATGATTCCTAATGCTGATTTTTATGATAGGGCATATAGAGGTTCTTGGAACGGTCTTACGGTAATAAGTATTTCCATAGGTCAGGGAGAGGTAACGTTGACTCCTTTACAGATAGCCAATTTGGGTGCCACTATTGCCAATAGAGGTTATTATATAACTCCTCATGTGGTAAAGGAAGTGGAGAGCGAAAAACTGGATACTTTATATGTAAACAAGCATTACACTAAAGTGGACCGCTCTCATTATGAGGAAGTGGTAAAAGGTATGAGGGCTGCAGTATTGAGTGGAACTTGTAGATCGGCTAATATGCCTGATATAGAAATATGCGGAAAGACTGGTACAGCTCAGAATAAAGGTAAGGACCATTCGGCATTTATGGGATTTGCTCCTATGAATAATCCTAAGATTGCAATAGCTGTATATGTTGAAAATGGTGGATTTGGTGCAGTTTATGGTGTTCCTATAGGAAAATTGATGATTGAAAAATATCTAAAAAGAGAATTGTCGCCTGACAGTGAAGTGCTGGCCGGTGATATTCAGAAACGAAGAATAAGTTATGGTATACAAGAAAGATAGTGTATTTAAGAACGTTGACTGGTGGACGGTGATGCTGTATATCTTGCTTGTTGTATGCGGGTGGTTCAGCATATGTGGTGCTAGCTATGATTACGGAGATCCTAACTTCTTTGACTTTGGCATGCGCTCTGGTAAGCAGTTTATTTGGATAACTTGTTCTTTGGGGTTAGCTTCCATGATTCTGGCTATAGATCATAGAACCTTTGATACTTATGCTTATCTTATATTTGGAGTACTGTTATTGCTTTTGTTTGCAACGATTTTCAATCCGAATGAGATTAAAGGTTCAAAATCGTGGATTGTATTGGGACCTATAAGTATACAGCCTGCAGAATTTGCCAAGTTTGGAACGGCTTTGGCTTTAGCGAAATTTATAGGGGAATATACATTTTCGTTATCTAACAAGAAGCATTTGATGGCTTCTTTGGTTATAATCCTGTTGCCGATGTTTCTTATCATAATGCAGAAAGAGACTGGTTCGGCATTGGTATATTTATCTTTCTTTTTAGTATTGTATAGGGAAGGAATGCCAGGAGCTATCTTGTTTGCTGGTATATGTGCCGTTGTCTATTTTATTGTAGGAATCCGATTTTCGGAAGTATTCATGGCGGATGAAATGACTTTGTGGGGGGAATATGCGGTATTGTCTCTTATAATATTATTGTCGGGACTATTGGTACAGGTATATTGTAAGACAAACAGAACTCTTGCTTCTTATATATATATAATAGGTGGAGTAGGTATTATATTGGGAACGCTATTCTCTTTTTATGTGATACCATTCAATATATGCAACCTTTTGAGAGTGATGGTTGGTATATTGTTTGTTACTATGGTAATATATTCATTGAGAGAGAGGGTGTTCAGCTATTTGTATATATCTTTGTTTGTCGTTGGCTCTACTGTCTTTTTGTTTTCAACGGACTATGTGTTTTCCAAAGTTCTGGAACCTCACCAGAAAGTACGTATAGAAGTTTTGCTAGGTATGAAGGATGATCCTACCGGAGCCGGATATAATGTAAATCAAAGTAAGATAGCCATTGGGTCAGGAGGACTTACAGGCAAGGGTTTCCTTAATGGTACACAGACAAAACTGAAGTATGTACCAGAGCAGGATACAGACTTTATATTCTGTACGGTGGGAGAGGAGCAAGGTTTTGTAGGTTCTTCCTTAGTGTTGTTCCTCTACCTGGCTTTGATATTGAGATTGATAGTATTAGCCGAGCGTCAGCCTACAAGATTTGCGAGAGTATACGGATATAGTGTATTGAGTATATTCTTTTTCCATTTGTTCATAAATGTAGGTATGGTTCTAGGTCTGACTCCTGTAATTGGTATTCCGCTGCCATTCTTTAGTTATGGTGGTTCTTCCTTGTGGGGATTCACTATATTGTTATTTGTTTTTCTCAGAATAGATGCAGCAAGATATGGAAATGGTAATAGTTGATATTACTTTTTGATGATTTTCAGCCCTATATCAGTAATGCCTGATATGTGATTGTCTTTCATGATATGATAGACTTTGATAATGGAGTCGCTTGATAAATGGTCGTTTAATTCAGTAATAGGTACTGAATATTGATAGTAGCCACCGGTCGAGCCATTTCCGTTCCAATTACCTCTGTCGTTTACAAGATATATGTGTATAGTATCGGTCTTGTCTCTGTTGGCCGATTTTACTGATAACCATATGTCCTTATATGGATATAAATTTGTGTGTCTGATACCTATTTCAGCTTTGTATTTTCCTGTAGCCATACTGTCGGGTAATTGGAAATATACTGTATCGTTGTCAGACCATCCTTTTTCATCTATAGGATGGTATTTATGGAATACCGTATTAGTGGTACATGAATATGCAATCAGTGAAAGTGTGATAACAACTGATGTTTTTAACTGATTTCTTGTCATTATGATAATACTGTATCGTTTTATAATATAGGCTGTGTCAGAATATCATTCATCAATACTTTGACACAGCCTTTTATATAATAAGCTTGTTACTTTTTGAATTAAGTCTGAAGAACAGAAAGTTTTATGCAGTAGGCAGCGTATTGTTGTCTACTTTTGATTTAGGTTGTTGTTGAGGCTTTGGGTTACCATTTACTTGGCGTTTATTTCCTCCGTTATTGTTGTTTTTGGGTTTCTGTCTATTGTTTTTAGGCTTGTTTTCGTTTTGTTTGTTTTCTACTTGCCTGTTATTCTGTTTCCCGTTTGGACTCTCATTGTTCTTCTGAGTAGTCTGCTCATTGTTCCTGTCGGAGTTTTTGTCGGTTCTGTTGTACTCGGACTTTTGATTTTTGTTTTTATTCTTTTTCCTTTTGTCCTTATTACCGTTTTTACTCTTATCGAATCTTGTTAGACTTTCTTGTTCGAGCAAGTCTTTTGGTTTTTTGCTTTCTCTTGAAATTTCTTCACTGTCAAGTTTTTCAGGCTTTTCACCTCTTTTGTTCATGTTTATAACTTCAAAAGCTCTTCTTGATGTAATAGTACATTCATTAGCCAAGAAACATTTGTCTGTACTATATGTTATAGTACCACTCAGGATGTCTGCTTTAAAATAATAGAATGTAGCATCTGCTGTCTCTAGAACAACTTCTCTGCTAGGGAGTCTCTTTTGACATTCAACATAAGCATCTATTTCATAGTTTAAGCAGCATTTTAGCTTTGCGCACTGTCCTGCAAGTTTCTGAGGATTAAGCGATATATCTTGATACCTGGCGGCACTGGTAGAGACAGAAATGAAATTTGTCATCCATGTAGCGCAACAAAGTTCTCTTCCGCAAGGTCCTATACCGCCTATGCGTCCGGCTTCCTGTCTTGCACCTATCTGTTTCATTTCGATACGCACTCTGAAAGCCTCTGCCAATACTTTTATAAGCTGGCGAAAGTCAACTCTTTCATCGGCTATGTAATAGAATATAGCTTTGTTTCCGTCGCCTTGAAATTCAACGTCTCCTATTTTCATCTTTAACCCTAAGTCTTCAGCTATTTTTCTGGAGCGTATCATGGTCTGATGTTCTCTTGATTTGGCTTCTTCAAATTTGTCCATATCAACAGGCTTGGCCTTTCTATACACTCTTTTAATTTCAATGTCAGGACGTATGTTTGCTTTTTTCATTTGTAGTGGAACAAGTCTTCCTGTCAGTGTGACAGTTCCTATATCGTGTCCCGGACTGGCTTCAACGGCTACTATATCGCCTTTTATAAGAGGAAGGCGATTACTGTTTTTGTAATATCCTTTTCTTGTGTTCTTGAATTGAACTTCCACCATATCGCTGTCTTCTGAATTTCCAGGGATATCAGCCATCCAGTCATATGTGTTAAGTTTGTTGTCCTGACGACCACATCCACAGCATGCAAGACATCCACTTCCGTTTTTTAGTTTGAATTCATTATCCATATTTATATAAAATACTTGTATGGGTTAATATCTGTATGTTTTTAAAGTATTCTTCTAAGAATTATCTGTTTTTTATCAACACAATCATTCTGACTGCAAGATCAAAGAAGATCATCTTAGCGTTTACGTTTTGTTCTATATGTATAATAGCCTCTTCAATGAGGTCTTCAATACCTTTTACATTATTTTCATTGATGAATGGAGCAAATTTTATGGCAAATGCAGCCTCGTCGGCAGTCATATAATTCAAGTCAGGAATCTTGAAATTGGCCATAAAGTTTTCTCTATTCATTCTTGCTGCATATCTTAAGAATATTTTCTGTCTTTCCCTTCCTCTTGAAGCAATATTGTCGCTCCATTCTTTTAATGAACGTATATCCCTTCTCCATGCCTGTCTCATCAGTGTAGTGAAACTTTCGAAACAGATTTTTTCTTCTTCGCTAAGGCTTATGTTTTGTATTGCCTTTAGCACACTTCCTTCCGATCGCCTTGCTATCTCCTGTGCGTCGGCATTGTTTAATCCGAATTTGGAGGAAAGATATATAGCCAGTGTCTCTTGTCCTATAGGCAAGAGATTTATTCTTTGAGTTCTTCCAGCAAGTGTAGGCAAGACATATTCTGGTTCTTCGCTTACTAGTATGAACAGTGTTTTGGACGGTGGTTCTTCTACAAGCTTCAGAAGTTTGTTTGCACATTCTTCATTCATTTTTTCCGGCAGCCATATTATAGCTACCTTATATCCATCCATCGCTGGCTTGAGAGATAATTTTCTTTGAATCTCATTGCTTTCTGCCGTATATATGAGCGGCTGTTTGTTTGGATCGCCCATGTCGTTGCTCCAATCAGCCTGCGAGAAATAGGGTGATACCCTTATTCTGTTTCTCCATTCGGCAATCCAATCGTCAGAAACTACGGCAGAACCATCCTTTTTCCTGATTACAGGGAATACAAAATGTATGTCAGGATGTTCAAGTTTATTTGCCATTCTGCATGATACACATTGTCCGCAAGAATCATGGTCGGAAGGGTTGTTGCAGCATACATACCTTGCAAGAGCCATAGCAAATGGAAGTTTTCCGCTACCAGAAGGGCCACATACCATTATGGCATGAGGCAATCTGCCTGCTTTAACCGCCGATATGACAATGTCTGCTGCTTTTTGTTGCCCTATTACTGAGTCGAAACCTAGAGAACTGTTGGTATATGCACTGCTCATGTTTTGTATTTTCTTTTTATTGTTTAAAAGTATATTTCCTGATAAATATATGTTTTGTCAATAAATTTCTTTTGCTATTTTTGATATAGAGTCTACAGCACCAACAGAATAGAAGTGTATGCTTGGTACTCCATTATCAATCAATTCACGACATTGATTTATTGTCCATTCGCATCCTAAAGAGGCTATATCTTCGTCCGATTTGCATTTTCTTACTTCAGAAGCCAGTTCTTCAGGAAGATCTATCTTAAATGTTCTTGGAAGTACATTTAACTGTCCTAGCTTCTTGAAAGGTTTAATTCCTGGAATAATAGGTATTGTAATACCTGCATTTCTTGCTTTATCTACAAAGTCAAAGAATTTTTTATTGTCAAAGAACATTTGGGTTACTGCATATTGTGCTCCTGCTTCAACTTTTTTCTTCAACCAGTACAGGTCTCTTTCAGCATTAGGTGATTCTTCATGCTTTTCAGGGTAGCAAGCCACTCCATAATTGAAAGGAACAGGATGTTTTTCCATCTCTTTCCCATCAAAGAAAAATCCTTCATTATATTTGTTTATCTGAAGTTGCAGGTCGATGGCATGATTATATCCTCCTGCTTCAGGAGTGAAACTTTTTTGATGAGGAGCCTTGTCGCCACGCAATACAAGCAAATCGGTTATGCCAAGAAATTGTAAATCTATAAGGGTGTATTCCGTTTCTTCGGGAGTATATCCACTGCATAGAATGTGTGGAACTACAGTTACTCCGAATTTAGTCTTTATTGATGCAGCAACGGCTACTGTGCCTGGGCGTCTTCTTGTCAGCTTGCGACAGAACATTCCATTGGCTTCTTGAGAATAAATATATTCACTACGATGAGTGGTTATGTTTATATATTTAGGATTATATGGCATCAGCTTTTCTATATCAGCGAACAGTTTGTCTATTCCTGTACCTTTTAGAGGTGGTAGTACCTCAAATGAAAAAGCCGTCTGTTTGTCTTCATTTATTAAGTCAATTACATTCATGTTTTATTTGTATTTGTTTGTTTGTCCTTTTTCATTGACATTGGAGACAAATATAAAGAAAAAAAATGTACTAAAGGTTATAAATCCTCCTTTTTTAGTACATTCTAATGTCTGCATATAATTTTATATTCGGTAGAAGAAGAGTCGAAAGACAAATTTATAGAGCTTAAAGGTGTGTGGCCTACAGACCATAAGGGATTACTTGTTAAATTCAGGTTCAAATAACATATTTATAAATTGCGTTGTCAATAGTATGTCTGATTATAGTCTATACCACTATTGTCATGTCGTGTATTTTGAGTAATTTTGTACAATAAAATAAATGACTTATATTACTTTGCCTGAAGTGATAAAAAAGTCAATATAATAACTAACAAGTAATAACAACTTTATGAATTCGGAAAAATCAAATCTTTCTTCTTTACGAAGCGGGGTTGTAGGCGTACAATTTTTGTTTGTTGCATTTGGAGCAACTGTTTTGGTACCTCTATTGGTAGGATTGGACCCCTCTACAGCTCTTTTTACGGCAGGTATAGGAACCCTTGTCTTTCATTTGGTGACTAATGGAAAAGTTCCTATTTTCTTAGGTAGTAGCTTCGCCTTTATAGCCCCTATAATCAAGTCTACTGAACTTTATGGTCTTCCTGGAACTCTTTCTGGTATGGCTGGAGTAGCATTGGTTTATTTTATTATGAGCGCGTTAGTGAAATGGCAGGGAAATAAGTTGATTGATAGATTGTTCCCACCAGTTGTTGTAGGGCCGGTTATAATATTGATTGGTATATCTTTGGCAGGTTCGGCGGTAAAGATGGCTGAAACAAATTGGACACTGGCGCTTGTATCATTATTTACAGCAATAATTGTTTCAATCAGAGGAAGAGGGTTGTTCAAACTTATACCTATTTTCAGTGGTATAGTTGCAGGCTATTTGGTGGCATTGTGTTTTTATGAAATAGATCTTACTCCAATAAGAGATGCAGCGTGGATAGGTTTGCCAAAGTTTGTAACTCCTGTATTTTCTTGGGAGGCTGTATTGTTTATGATACCAGTAGCCATAGCTCCAGTTATTGAACATATAGGTGATGTATATGTGGTCAATACAGTTACAGGAAAAAATTTTGTGAAAGATCCCGGGCTTCATCGTACTATGCTGGGCGATGGTTTGGCTTGTTGTTTGGCAGGCTTGTTGGGAGGACCTCCTGTAACTACCTATTCAGAGGTTACAGGTGCAATGTCTATAACCAAAGTGACAGACCCTAAGGTTATTCGAATAGCAGCTATAACAGCTATTGTGTTTTCTATGATAGGTAAGATTAGTGCTTTTTTGAAGACAATTCCACAAGCTGTATTAGGTGGGCTTATGCTTTTACTTTTTGGTACGATTGCTACAGCTGGAGTGGCAAATATGCTGAAGAATATGGTAGATCTTACAAACACAAGGAATATTGTTATATTTTCGATGACTATGACTTTAGGCATTGGAGGTGCCGTATTTACCTGGGGTGATTTTTCTTTGTCAGGTATAGGACTTGCAGCGATTGTTGGTGTTGTACTAAATGTTGTGCTTCCTCACGACAAGTCACTGGAAGGATGATGGTGGACTTTTCATCTGAAATATATTAATGAAAAAAGATGATATAATCTTGTCAGAACGATAGATTATATCATCTTTTTTATTTTAAAGCCTGTTATATAAATACAGTCTTTTTAGTTTATGATTTTGCTTTAAAAGCAAGAGCATACATGCGCATTTGCTTTACCATAGCCAAAAGTCCATTGCTGCGAGTAGGAGAAAGATGTTCTTTCAAACCTATTTTTTCAATGAAATAAAGATCCGATTCAAGTATTTCATCAGGAGTATGTCCCGAAACGACCTTTATCAACAAAGCTATTATACCCTTTACTATCAGAGCATCACTCTCGGCTTGGAATATGATTTTACCATCTTCCATGTCAGCCTGTAACCACACCCGGCTCTGACATCCGTCAATAAGGTTCTGATCTGTTTTATATTGAGGATCAAGTGGCTCTTGTTCGTTTCCTAAATCTATAAGTAATTGGTATTTGTCCATCCAATCTTCAAAATCGCTGAATTCTTCAATCACTTCATTTTGTAGTTCATTGATTGTTTTCATATCTTGAATTATTTTTTGAGTTTATAAGTTTTAATTCTACTTTTCATTGTATATAACTTGTATTACAGTTTGTCCTACAGCCTGTAATGTAGCTTTGTCTATATTGCTGATATTGTCGTCAACGGTATGCCATGTAGGATTGAATCCAGTACCGGTATTACCGTCATAGTGTATTATATCTACACATGGAATCTGTCGGAAACGGTTTACATATATATGGTCGTCTGTTATTTCTCCTCCGTTTTCCTTTACAAATACATTTCCATATCCTATGCTTTCTGCTGTTTCCCATATTTTTTTTACAACATTGTTTGCTGTACGTTTAGAATATCCTTCATAATAGAAAGTAGCATTCTTGCCACCTACCATATCAAGCAATATGCCGAATTTGGCTTTATAGCCAGCTTTGTGAGGTATTCTTCCCCAATATTGAGAACCGAGACACCAAGTGTCGGGTTTATAGATTCCCTTATAGAATTCAGGAATACCATAATCTTCTGCGTCAAAAAAAGCGATGTCGATACCTATTGCAGGAGACTGCTTTTGTATTTGTCTTGCTATTTCAAGCAAGATTCCCACGCCGCTTGCTCCATCATTGGCTCCGTCTATAGGAGTATGGTGGTTCTTTTCTATATCATTGTCTGCATAAGGTCTTGTATCCCAATGTGC
Source organism: Phocaeicola sp. (assembly GCA_020026175.1). Taxonomy (GTDB): domain Bacteria; phylum Bacteroidota; class Bacteroidia; order Bacteroidales; family Bacteroidaceae; genus Phocaeicola. The sequence goes on from JAHHQV010000038.1 coordinate 14,404, forward strand.
AAACAAAAGCACTCTTTTTTTTGCTTCAGGATTATATTCGCCTATTATGTTTCTTGATTTTAGTATTGTTCCGTCGTATGCTACCAGATCAGCATATTGGTTGTATACTTTTGCTCCGAATCTTTTTAATTCGTATGCCAGGTATTCACCGCATTTCTTATGGGCTTCAGAGTTAGGAACGCGTGGACCGAATACCACTTGGTTGTTGATATAGTGATAGGCACTGTCTGCATTGAATACAGGAGCTTGAATGTTGGAAACAGTTTTTTCTTTTTCTATAGAGTTATCACTCTTTTTACTGCTTCCACAAGAAGATATTAACAATCCTCCCATTAAAATGGCTGTAGTAGATAATACCTTGTTTAGAAAAATCATAATTCTTGCTTTTAAAATGGTTTCGTCACAAAGGTACATTTTTTTTTGTTATTATAATATTTTATTGATATATTGGCAAGATAATTCAAAAAAATATATTGTATGAAAACAAAGATTTTATCTGTTACATTATGTGTAATGGCCATTTTTATGGTATCTTGTACTGAGAATAATGAATATACAAAAGTCATTCCTAAGTATGCTTCTATGGTGATTTCGGCAGATTTGCATCAGATGGCCGAAAAAGGAGAACTTGAGGCAGGAGATGGAAGAATGTTAATTGAGAGTTTTAGTAAATCAGTTAAGGTGGAAATGACTCAAAAAGAACTTGATGTATTTGACAAAGTCTTGAGCAGTCCTAAAGAGTATGGGCTTGACTTCGGTAAGAAGGTATATTATTTTGTTACTCCTGAATTCGAATATAATGCGATTCTGTCTTCTGTATCAGACTATGGCAAACTTAAAAAGTTGACTGATATATTTGTTTCACAACATATATGCGAACCTTTTGTAGAAAAGGATGGCATTTGCTCTTCTGTCTTAAACGAGGAATCTGTAATAATATATAATGATAAAGCTTTTCTTTTGTTATCTACAATGAAAGATGTTTCATTGGATAAAATGAAAGAAAAGGCTGCGGAATGGCTTTCTAACGAAACTTCGGAAAATTATACAATTACTGAAGAGTTCAGTAGGATGGAGTCTTCGGATGTAGATATAAAAATGGCTGTTTCATTGGACTGCATGTCGGGTGACCAAGTAAGAACGATTTTAAAGAAAACATTGCCTTTAGGAATAGATCTTAAGGATATTGGATATCTTCTCTTTGTGAATTTTGAGAAAGGACAACTGAAGGTGGATATTGAGAATTTATGTAAGACGGATGAAACAAAGGCGCAATTTGATAAATACAAGAATGTAATTGCCGGTAAGCTGAAAGGCAGGTTTCTCAACAAGATGGTAAGTAGTTCATTGTTTTATGCTTCAGCATCGTTTGATGGTAGCGAACTGTGTAAAATGATTGTTGAGAATAAAACTTTGAAATCTGGTCTTGATTCTTTAGAAATACCTGTCGACCTGAAAAGCGTTTTAAGTTCTGTAAACGGAGAATTTGCTGTAGCTGTAGCTCCTGATGGACTTTTGCCTCAGATAGCAATATATGCAGAAGTGGATAAAGATGATATATTGAAAGAAGTGGAAGTCTATAAAATGGCACTTGATATTGCTAATATAAGATATGGCATAGACGACGGAGTTTTTTATATGACAAATATGGATACTTCAAAATCTGATGAATCTCTAGCCGACAGTAAGTTTGGCAAAGACTCAAAAGGAAAGATAATGTATTTTACTGTCGATTTCAAAGCCTTGTCTGATATGCTTGGTCTTGTTGGCAAAGATGTTGTAATAGTTAAGATTATATCAGAGTACCTTAAGTCTGTAACAGTGTATAAAGATGATATATTGTCTTCTCGATTTATATATACATCAACAGACAGCAAGACAAATGTATTGAAACAGATAATTGACTTAGTCAGGAAGGAAGTATGATTGCTTTTGTATTTGATTGCGTGTCATTGTAGCCATACAGTTCGGGTATAGCTACAATGATATAGTACGCTTTTCTTCAATAGACTTTTTAGAAAATGGAGTGATTGATGTCCAGAAAGCAAGGTCGTATATATCGACAGGGTATAAATCTTCCTGCATGATGTCTGCCACCATTGCCTTAAGCATAATAAAGTCCATTCCTTTGTGATGCGTATCAATTTCTATAGCTTCTTTCCCCCATTTTATCCAAAAACGATGTTCGTATTGTTTTATATATTTATAATCGTCTTCCCATTCTTCATAAGGAGAAACTCCTTCGATGTATATTTCCCTTGATTCCCCTCTCCATATACCCTTGCTTCCCTGCACTTCTATATCAATAGTTTTAGGACGTGGAAGTGTTGTGTCATGAGTGAGGGTTATAAGGATACCCTTGCTGGTTTTCATTTGTGTAATGATAATGTCTCCCATTGTTATTGGGGTAGAAGTGTCTCCTCCTTTTGATTTAATATATTCATTTATGCCGCATGCTCTTGAGGCGAATGAGGTTAATTCTGTGACTTTATCAGTTTTGCCTATATCGGAAAAAAGAGTTAAAGGTGCAATACCGTGTGTTGGATATAAGTCACCGTTTTCTGTAGTGTAGAATTTACTTCTCCATATTCCTTCCGATTTCTCGGTATTACCAATTTCTCCTTTTTCATTTATAAGAAGTTTTCTCAAGTCGTGTCTGTATCCTCCTTTTAATGCTACTATATCTCCCAATACCCCATAATTTATAAGGTTGAGCATAGCCATATGTTCTCTCATAAATATGGTATTTTCAAGAGGATATATTTTTTTGTCTGATTTCCTGGCAGCATCTATGACAGGCTTGTATTCATCAAAATACAAGCCTCCCTTAATTTCTATTGCTACATTACAATTGTTTTGTATAGCGAATAAAGCCTGTTCTATATGATATTGCCATGGAGATGCAATGATAACAAGCTCAGGATTGTTGTCTGTTATCATTCTTTTGTAGCCTTCTGTTCCTTCAGAATAACATTTATATTGTTCTTTGATAAAATCGTCTGGACATGGATCGGATACTGCGATGACTTTTATTTTGTCTATATGCGAAATCAGTCTTATTAATCCTTGACCTCTGTATCCGGTACCTACAATGACAGTTCTTATAGTTTTCATCCTTTGGCTTTAATCAATTATAAAATCAGATACAAACATATGAAAATTTTATTATAAATCATTCTTAAATCTGGAAAGAGATGGATATATTGTACTAAATCTGGAAAGAGATGGATATATTGTACTAAATCTGGAATGATAGTGACTAAAAATAAATAAAAGTGCCATTATAATAAAAAAAATATATAATGAAAGGTCTTTTATTAATAAAATTGTGTAAGTTTGCACGGAGAAAATAATTTGACTATATATTCTATAAGAATAATTCATCCCTTCTTATAGGATGATGTAATATGGGATGGTAAAATACTCATGAAAAAACTATTTGTTTTAGCCTTGTGTGCATCTTTGTATGCATGTGCGCCCCAATCTTCGTCAGAAACTGTACATGTAAATGAATATGGTACAGAATGGAGTTTTAATAACGGAACAATTGTGGTGAAATCCCCAGAACGTGAAGCCGGTCAGAAAAGTGTACTTGGTTTGGCTTTACCAAAAATGGAATGCGTACGTGTCGGTTTTGTAGGTCTTGGAATGCGTGGACCGAGTGCTGTAGAACGATTTACTTATATTCCAGGGGTTCAGATTGTAGCTCTTTGTGATTATGAAAAAGAACGTGCAGACAATTGTCAGAAATTCTTGACCAATGCATCTATGCCCGAAGCTGCCGTTTATTCTGGAGAAAAAGGGTATGAAGAACTTTGCAAGCGCGATGATATAGACTTGGTATATGTGGCAACAGACTGGTTGCATCATTTCCCAGTAGCGATGTGTGCATTGGAAAACGGAAAGAATGTTGCGATAGAAGTTCCTTCTGCAATGAACCTTGAAGAATGTTGGAGTCTTGTCAATATGAGTGAAAAGGTACAGAAACACTGTATGATTCTTGAAAACTGCTGTTACGACTGGTTCGAAATGAATACTTTGAATATGGCTCAGAACGGAGTGTTCGGTGAAGTTATACGTGCTCAGGGTGCTTATATCCATGACTTGAGTCCGTTCTGGAAGCATTATTGGAAGAATGGCGAGTCTGACAAACTAGGATGGCGTCTTGACTTTAATATGAGACATCGTGGTGACGTATATGCTACTCATGGCCTAGGCCCTGTAGCTCAGGCTTTGAATATACATCGTGGTGACCGTATGAAGACTCTTGTTGCTATGGATACTAAATCTGTTGTAGGTAAGTCTCTTGTTGAGGCTGCTACAGATTCTACATGTAACAATTTCCGTAACGGTGACCATACAACTACTCTTATCCGTACTGAAAACGGTAAGGTTATAGAAATTCAGCATAATGTTATGACTCCTCAGCCATATAACAGACTTTATCAGTTGACAGGTACAAAAGGATTTGCTAACAAGTATCCGGTTGAAGGATATGCAGTAGGTGGTGATCAGCTTGCAGCATCAGGAGTTACTCCTAAAGTTGATGACTTGAACGCACACAATTTCTTGCCGAAATCCGAAGCTGATGCATTGGTTGAAAAATTCCAGCATCCTATCTTGAAGAAATATGGTGAAATGGCTAAGGAAGTAGGCGGACACGGTGGTATGGACTTTATCATGGATGCACGTCTTGTATATTGCTTGCAGAATGGTCTTCCGCTTGATATGGATGTATACGACATGGCCGAATGGTGTTGCCTTGCAGAACTTGGTGAATTATCAATGGACAACAATTGCGCTCCTGTTGAAATTCCTGATTTCACTCGTGGCGACTGGAATAAGATTCAGGGCTATAAGCATGCTTATGCTTCTCCAGCTGATGAAGCTGTTGCTGCAGAAAAAGCAGATGCATTTACTAAAGCTCTTAAAGCAAAAGGATCTAAGAAATAATACTTCTTTTATAATTAAGGAAAGAGGTTGTGTTATTTTTCACAACCTCTTTTTTGTGTAAACCAGTAATACTATGTGTAAATGAAATCTAATAAAACTTTATTGTTAGCTTTGTCATTGCCTTTGGGATATTCTTCAGCTTATTCTGGCAATGTTATTTATGATAATTCTTGCAGTGAAAATATAGTGGATACTAAAAATGATGTATCTCGTGGTATGATAGTAAGTGCAAGAATGATTAATCCTACTACAGCCGAATTGTTGTTCTCCGATAATACACGTATGAGTGTTGACTTTTATGGAGAGAACATCTTCAGACTGTTCAAAGACAACTCTGGTGGTATAATCAGAAATCCCGAAGCTAAACCTGAAGCTAAGATATTGGTTGATTCTCCACGTATAACTACAGGTAATATAATCCTTACCGACAATGCAGATGAATATGTAGTATCAACCTCAAAGATGAGGATTGTTTTTGACAAAAAGACTTCATTGTTCAAATTGGTCAGATTGAGTGACAATAAAGTCGTGGCAGAGAACTGTATTCCTTTGGAACTTACTGATAAGCGTGTTTCTATATCTCTGAAGGAAAAAAAGGATGAATATTTTTATGGAGGTGGAGTACAGAACGGACGCTTTTCTCATAAAGGAAAAATTATTGCAATTGAAAATACCAACAATTGGACTGATGGGGGTGTTGCTTCTCCTACTCCTTTCTACTGGTCTACCGAAGGATATGGTGTGATGTGGCATACTTTCTCTATGGGTAAGTATGATTTTGGTGCAACAGATTCAGATATAGTACGCTTGTCGCACGATACAAACTACATAGATGTTTTCTTTATGGTGAATGACGGTCCTGTGGCATTGCTGAATGATTTTTATCAGCTTACTGGAAATCCTGTATTGCTGCCTAAGTTCGGATTTTATGAAGGTCATCTTAATGCCTATAACCGCGACTACTGGAAAGAAGATGAAAAGGGCGTATTGTTTGAAGATGGAAAGAAATACAAGGAAAGTCAGAAAGACAATGGTGGTATAAAAGAATCTCTCAATGGCGAGAAGAATAATTATCAGTTCTCGGCACGTGCAGTCATTGACCGCTATGCTGCTCATGATATGCCTTTGGGGTGGATTTTGCCTAATGATGGTTATGGAGCCGGATACGGACAGACAGAGACTTTGGATGGAAACATAGACAACCTGAAGTCTCTGTCTGACTATGCACATACAAAAGGAGTAGAAATAGGACTTTGGACACAGTCTGACCTTCATCCAAAGGAGGGTGTAAGCGCGTTGTTGCAGCGTGATATTGTAAAAGAAGTACGCGATGCAGGTGTAAGGGTGTTGAAGACAGATGTGGCATGGGTAGGTGCAGGATACTCTTTCGGACTGAATGGTGTGGCTGATGTTGGTAATATTATGCCTTATTATGGAAACAATGCACGTCCTTTCATCATTTCTCTTGATGGATGGGCAGGTACACAGAGATATGCCGGTATATGGTCGGGCGACCAGACTGGCGGTAATTGGGAATATATCCGTTTCCATATTCCTACATATATAGGTAGCGGACTATCCGGACAACCTAATATCTGTTCCGATATGGACGGTATTTTCGGTGGAAAGAATATTCCTGTAAATGTTCGTGATTTCCAGTGGAAAACATTCACGCCAATGCAGCTTAATATGGACGGGTGGGGTGCAAATCCTAAATATCCTCATATCTTGGGTGAGCCGGCAGCTTCTATCAACCGCTGGTATCTGAAAATGAAATCCGAGTTTATGCCATATGCTTATAGCATCGCTAAAGAGGCAGTCGATGGCAAACCGATGATTCGTGCAATGTTTTTGGATGATCCTAACAGCTATACTCTTGGAACTTCTACCGGATACCAGTTTATGTATGGTCCATATATGCTTGTAGCTCCTATATATCAGAGTACTTCTTCGGATGATAAGGGAAATGATATTCGTGACGGCATATATCTGCCCGAAGGAGAATGGGTGGATTATTTTACAGGTGATGTTTATAATGGAGGAAAGATTATCAACAACTATGACTCACCATTGTGGAAACTTCCTTTGTTTGTAAAGAAAGGTGCGATATTGCCATTGTGTAACCCTAACAACAATGTTAACGAGATAGACAAAACCCAGCGTATATACGAAGTCTATCCTTATGGAAAATCGGAATTTACAGAATACGATGATGATGGATTGACCGAAGAATATAAATTGGGCAAGGGTGCTACAACTCTTGTTACACAGGAACTCGTAGGCGATAAGGCTGTTGTATGTATTTCTGCAACAGAAGGAAACTTTAGCGGAATGGTAAAGGAAAAGTCTACTATAGTAAGGGTTAATGCTACGAAGAAACCTAAGAAGATAACAGTTACATTGGGTGGAAAACGTATAAAACTTACAGAAGCATCATCTGTTGAGCAACTATGTCAGGGTGATAATATGTTCTTCTATGAAGAAAAGCCGGAAATGAACAAGTTTGCTACAGAAGGCTCAGAAATGTCAAAACTCAGTATCGTGAAAAATCCTGTTCTGCATGTACGTATAGCCAAGACTGATATAACAGAAAACGATATAAAACTTGAATTGAAGGGTTATGAATACTCTGTTGCTGACAAACTTTTGTCGAAATCAGGCGAAATGGAATCACCGGAAGCCCGTTTCTCGGAAAATGATATAACTGCTTATACTTTAACGCCGTCATGGAACAAGGTAGAAAATGCCGATTACTACGAAGTGGAACACGATGGCATGCTTTATTCTACTATTAAAGATACGCATCTGTTATTTGGAGACTTGATTCCTGAAACTTCTTATTCTATGAAGGTGAGGGCTGTCAATGGAAGTGGAGTTTCAGACTGGACTGAAATAAAAGCTATGACTAAGTCCGATCCGTTGGAATTTGCCATAAGAGGTATAAAGGCTGAAACTACCTGTGAAAATCAAGGTGGACAGAATGCTAACAAACTGTTCAACTTCGATGAATCTGATATGTGGCATACAAAGTGGGGCAAATCTGCTGTTCCATTCGATTTGACTATGGATTTGTGCAGTATAGGCCAGATAGACAAACTGATGTATTTGCCTCGTACAGATGGTGGCAACGGTGTGCTTCAGAAGGGTAAGATATATTACAGTATGGACAAGAAGAACTGGATAGAGGCAGGTGCATTTGAATGGCAAGGTGGAGAAACCAAGATATTCGATTTCAACGATAAGCCTACAGCTCGTTTTATCAAGATTTCGGTTTCCGAAGCCAAGGGTAACTTTGGTTCTGGTCGCGAAATGTATGTATTCCGTGTTCCTGGTTCAGAAAGCTATATACCTGGAGATATCAATCACGATAATCGTATAGACGAAAATGATTTGACATCTTATATGAACTATACGGGACTGAGAAAGGGTGATAGTGATTATGAAGGATATATCAGCAAAGGCGATCTTAATATGAATGGATTGATTGATGCTTATGATATATCTAATGTTGCCATAGCACTTGAGACAGGTGTAAGCAGCCGCAAGGTTCCTACAGTAGAAGGAAGTATCAGTATAAAGGCCGACAAGAAGGTGTATAATTCCGGAGAAACTGTAGAGATAAAGGTTAGCGGTAAAGGACTTCGCTCTGTTAATGCTTTAAGCTTTGCTTTACCTTATGAGCAGCAGGATATGGAATATGTGGGAACAGATGCCCAAGGTATGAAAGAAATGAAGAATCTTACATACGACCGTCTGCACACCAATGGAAACAAGTCATTGTATCCTACATTTGTCAATCTTGGTGAACAGGAATATGTAGAGGGCGATGTAGAACTCATGACTATCCGTTTCAAGGCTAAACGTAAGTTTACTCTCAACTTAAAGGCTACTGACGGAATGCTTGTTGACAAGTATCTCAATACAGTAGAGTTCTGATATATGAGTTTTTGTTTCATCACGTTCGTGATAAGTGTTTATCACGTTCGTGATGAACATTTATCACGTCCATGATGAGCATTTATCACGTTCGTGATAAATTAAAGGTTCAGGCTTTTTTCTGAACAATTTCCATTACTCTCAAGAAATTGCCTCCCCAAATCTTTCTGATATCCTCTTCGCTATATCTTTCTTTCATAAGTTTTCTTGTAAAGTTTATAAGTTCGGAAGAGTCATTGCAGCCGATTATTCCGCCATCACCGTCGAAATCTGTGCCTATGCCTACATGGTCTACACCAGCTATGCTTACAACATAGTTGAGATGTTCTATGGCATCAAGTATATTGGCTTCTCGGTCGCTGCAAAGGAATCCGCTATAAAGGCAAATCTGTACTACACCTCCTTTTCGTGATATGGCTTTAATCTGTTCGTCAGTCAGATTGCGAGGGTGGTCGCAAAGTGAACGGCATGATGAATGCGAGCATACAACTGGCATTGTACTGATGTCCAGAGTGTCATAGAAACTCCTTTCTCCGCTATGCGAAAGGTCTACCATCATTCCTGTCCTGTTCATTTCCTTTATAACTTGTTCTCCAAACAAACTTACTCCAGCATTGTCTTCATTATATCTTGCCGAGCCACAAATGTCGTTGTTACCGTTGTGGCAAAGTGTCATATACACAACACCTCTGTTTCTGAAGCGTTCTACGTTGGAGATGTCTTTTCCTATGGCATAGCCGTTTTCTATTCCCAGCATTATAGATTTCTTCCCTTCTCCCTTTAGCCTGTACAGGTCGGAAGGAGTGTAGGCTATATCAACGTGGGTGCAATTGCATGCAACCATTCTTTCTATTTCATTCAGTATTCTGTCTGCTTTGGCAGTAGCAGCCAGCAAACCTTCTTCGGTGCGTTCTTTCTGTTCAAGATATGCCACCATGATAGTTGCGTCTTGTCTGCCTTCATACATTTTATGAAGGTCTACCTTTATTTTCGGGTCTCTAGTCTCGAATTTGATATTCTGATTGAAGAACATTGGAGTATCGCAGTGTGTATCCATTATCAATGTCTTTTCATGTATCCTTTTCGCTTTCTTGAAAGATGAGGCTTCTCCTATAAGCCAGTCGAATAGTGGCATCATACATTCATCGTTGTTCAGAATGAAACACTCTGGATGCCATTGCACTCCAATCATCGACTTATATTCAGTGCTTTCTATAGCTTCTATTACTCCGTCGGATGCTATGGCACAGACTTTGAAACCTGGTGCCACATCCTTTATGGCTTGATGGTGGAATGAATTGACAGGAAGTGTAGTTGCATTGATAATTTGTGACAGCATGCTGTCTTCTTCCAGATTTACAAGGTGTGAGGCGTATGCCCTGTCAAGGTCCTGACTGTGCTTTATCAGTTTGCCGTCAATCTGAGAATAGATGTCTTGATATATAGTACCTCCAAGAGCAACATTCATCACTTGTAGTCCACGGCATATGCCGAATATAGGGATTTGTCGGTTGGCAGCCATTTTTACAATAAGAAGTTCTTGTCTGTCACGGTAAGGATTAATGTTATGAAGCTCGTTGACGGGTTCTTCTCCCATGAAAAGAGGATTGATGTCGGCACCACCACTAAGCAGGATACCATCTACAGAGTCAAGAAGACCGGCAATAATGCTCATGTCATCAGATGGTGGTATAACCATAGGTATACCTCCGGCCTTTATTATAGATTTGTAGTAACCTGGTAGAAGTGAAACATTTCCGTCGCTCACATTGGCTGTGATACCTATTATCGGTTGTTGCCTTTGCGATGGTAACCTGTTGTGCAGACTGTTGAAGTCGCTTTGGATATCGAATGATTGATATGTTTTCATACGTTAAAACTTTATTATAACTATGGCAAATATAGCGAGAAAATCAGATTATTTTTAGATATTTGAATAATATAAGAATGTGTACAGACAAAAAACTGCAAATCTAATTTATATGGAACAGATAAGAACACTTTCACAGATGGTAGACCGTCTTCGCTCTCGTGGCATAAGACGTAGGGTGGCTGTGGTTTGTCCCAATGATCCGCATACGGAATATGTAATTATACGTAGTCTGAGAGAAGGTATAGCCGAGTATTTGTTGGTAACCGATGAAGAAAATACAGAAATGTCTTATAATATTCATTCTGCATCTCCCGATTTTGTAAAGGTATATGTAGCACCTACAAAGGATGATGCGGCTGCCGTTGCCGTAGAACTTGTCCGCCATGGAGAAGCCGATGTCCTTATGAAGGGACTTATAAATACCGACAATCTTCTTAGGGCTGTATTAAACAAAGAACACGGGCTTCTTCCTCATGATGGAGTGCTGAGTCATATAGCCTTGGCCCAGATACCTCTTTATCACAAACTCCTTTTCTTTTCGGATGCTGCTGTTATCCCTCAACCTACATACGAGCAGTTTAGGGCAATGGTTATGAATGACATAGAGATTTGCCGCAGTATGGGATGTGAAGAACCGAGAGTGGCTTTGGTACATTGCTCCGAAAAGGTTAGTGTGAAATTTCCTCACACACTTTGTTATACAGAACTGAAGAAAGAAGCCGTAGAAGGAAAATTCGGTAAGGTATTTGTTGACGGGCCTATGGATGCAAAGACAGCTTGCGACAAGCATAGCGGTGAGATTAAAGGAATTTCTTCTCCTGTAGTAGGAAATGCTGATATACTGATATTTCCCAATATAGAATCTGGAAACACTTTTTATAAAACTATCTCTTTGTTTGGAGATGCCAATATAGCTGGAATGTTGACAGGTACTGTTGCTCCTGTTGTTGTACCTTCAAGAAGCGATTCCGGTAATTCCAAGTTTTATAGTCTTGTATTGGCATGTCTTGTAGGTAAATAAAAAGTCTTCGTTATGAAAACTACTATGAGATAAAAAAAACATGCCAAAGAGAATGTAAATAGTCAAGCTGAAGTTCCTTTGTATAGTGTAACCCTAAAATTTATCAGTTATGGCAGCAGTCTTGTGAAAACAAATCGACTTGTTGCACTTCTAACTTGACGCTATGCTCTTGGTGATTATATCGATTATTGTTTGTGAATCTTTGTAATTCAGCATTATAAAGATACAACAATTTTACTAATCGCCTAATTTACAAGTACTTATAATTCATCGGATTGTTGTTATATTAGTGATATTGCCTTATGAAAAATAATTTTGCTTTTATCTTGATAAATTTCATTTCAACTTTATTTTTTTGTGGATGTAACTTCTTGGGCAGAGAAGTGTATCCTCGTTATGTGGATTTTCCTGAAGTGATAACTCTGTCGCAAGCGAAAGCCATCTCTTGTGATAGCGTTTACCTGCACTTTCCTTACCGGGTGGAAATAAATGACAGTCTTGCTGTCATTCTCGATCTGCATCCGGACAGTTGTTTTCTCCATGCATTCACCTATCCTGAGTGGAGATATGTCACTTCATTCGGCAGTCGTGGAGAAGGTCCTGATGATATCCTTTCGGCTGAGCGTGTGAGGATATGCTCTCCCGACTCCGTTTGGGTTCTTGACTCCAATCGTTGTCAGATAACACGCTGGCGCATCTCAAATGGTAATGCGGAACGTGTGGAAGAAATACCTTTGGATGACAGACTCATACGTACTCTGGACTTCTGTAAGACCGCTGATGGATTTCTGGTAACAGACTATACCGGCAATTATCGTTATCATGTACTTGACCAGCGTGGAAAGATCATACAAAGCGTTGGCCATGTACCGAGTGAAAAGAGTATTGATGATTCGGATAAAGTAGCCTTAGCGCAAGCATGGCGCAGTTTTATGGACTACAATCCCCAAAACGGAATACTGGCAATGGTTACCCAGCTTGGAGAAGTCATAGAGATATTCAATCTGAAAACCGGAGAACATAGAGTCTATTATGGTCCGCATGGGGAGCCCCTTTTTCATATATCACAAGGATATGGCTTGCCTATTGGTATTATGGGATTCCACGATGTGAAAGTTACAGAACATTTGATTTATACAGTTTTTCAGGGGGGGGCATTTAAGGAAATTGCCCGGAGTGAAAAACAAGGAAAACATTTGCCTGACGGAGGCAGTAAACTTTATACCTTTACACTTACTGGATTACCTGTAAAGTGTTATGAACTTAGCAAGCCTGTCTGTGGAATTTGTGTGGATGAAGTACAGAAATCATTTTTTGCAACGGACGTATTTACAGATAAGCTGATAACTGAATTTGATTTAAAGAATTAGTGAGTACACATAATGAATACGACATATATAGTTAAAAAAAAGAAGATCATCAGGATAGGAGTACTGGTTGCTTGTATACTTCTTACAGTAATAGATGTAATCTTGATATACCATTTTTATCAGCAGCGTGAGCAGGTGTGGAACAGGCATGCTAAAGCAGCCTTTCTTGAAGCAGTTGGAAACGAAGTGAAGAAATTTGAGAAAGATGGTTCCTATACTGCCACTTCTTTATTTCAGCAAATGGCCTTGGAAGCTGATATCCCAGATTCTGTGGTGATTACATTACAAGGTGGAACTCATGTTTTTCATCTTCCTTTACACAGGCGTAAAAACGCTTATTTTAAAGATGGAGATAGGAATATTTATCTCAGCTTAATTCTTGAGAAATATCCATTTCTTTCTGATTCCTTGTACTATGCCTGGGATAAGCAGTTGTTATTATACGATATAAAAGCAAAAACAGCGGTCTGTTCCAGAATAACCGATTTATCAGGAAAAGTTTCAACCTCTTGTTCGGGAACATTGGAAGAGTTTACTCCAACTCCATCGGATAGTCTGGTTTCTACCTATTTGGGATATCGTCTGGAGATGGAATTATCCGGTTATATTTCTTATTCCTGGTGGAGTCTTTTCCCGAAAGGAATTGTTATAACTGTTGTCCTTCTTTGGTGTATGTATATTTTCTTCTTGTTATTTTACAACAGACTGAATCGGTATGTTTCGAAACGAACTGTGATAGAAGAGAAAATAGTCGAAAAAATGCCTCTTCCAGTCAAATCGCACGATATGACCAGACATATTTCAAATATCCGTGTCTACAGACTGGAGCACGATGTGTTTTTTGATGCCGAACAGCGTTTGTTTTGTAATGATAACGGTGTTATTGATAAACTTTCCCCTGCT
>JAHHQV010000039.1 GCA_020026175.1 Phocaeicola sp.
GTATAACTTTTATGCAAAATATAGATTGATGTCCCCCATGTTTATCGGGTGAGCCACTATAGTTTGTAATGGCATAAGTATCAATATTAATTTACTCAAATTCTATAATTCAGACATATGGTGATTCTTTCGCTTGCTATTAATCCATTATATTTTACCTAAAGACTTGAATTATATAGTGATTTTTTAATACAGACTTATCAAAACATATATTTCATACTATATTTATTATAGTTTCATCTTCTATTTTATCCGTTTCGGTAAAAAAAGACTTCTGTTTTCCTCGTTAATATGTTTGATTTTATTATATTTGGCATCTGTAAGCTTTAAGCATTTAAAAGTAGAGTTTATAATTAAATTATAATAGTCATGGAAAATAAAATTCAAGAACTCACAGATAAGATTTATCGTGAAGGTGTGGAAAAAGGAAATGCCGAAGCACAACGTCTTATAAGTGAAGCTCAGGAGAAGGCTCAAAAGATGATTGATGATGCTAAGATAGAGGCTGAGAGCATATTAGCATCTGCTCGCAAATCATCTGATGAACTTAAAGAAAACACACAGTCTGAATTGAAACTTTTTGCCGGACAGGCTCTTAATGCCTTGAAGACAGAGGTGGCAAATCTTCTTACAAACCAAACTGTTACTGATGTTGTAAAGGGTTTTACTTCGAATAAAGATTTTTTCAATCAGTTTGTAGTAGCTTTGGCCAAACAGTGGTCGGCAAATGAACCTATAGTTATTTCTGTGGATAATGCAGAAGAACTTAAAAAGTATTTTGCTAAGAACGCTTCAGAATTGCTGGAAAATGGAGTGAAAATAGAAAACGTAAAAGGTACAAAAATATTGTTTAGTATTTCGCCTGCAAATGGAGCATATAAAGTGAATTTTGGAGAAGAGGAATTTGAAAACTATTTCAAGGAATTCCTTCGTCCTCAGTTGGTTGAAATGTTATTTTAAATTCTGATTTATGGATGCTTATTATTACCTGATAGCTGGTTTGCCAGATATATCTCTTGATGATGGTAAACTGAGTTATACAGTAGATAGTTTTAAGTCGGAAATATACCCTGATTTATCCACAAAAGATAAAAAACTCATAGATTTGTATTATCTGGAGTATGATAATGAAAATCTTTTACTATTGTTGCACGACAAGGATTCTTCTATAAACAGCAAAGGACTGTTCAGTGCTGAAGAATTGTTGACGGTGATAGAATTGGTAAAAGAAGGTGATTTTACTGACAAAAAGTACCCGCCTTATTTTTCTACATTCATTTCTGAATATTTCAACTTGCCTGCGGAAGATTTATATAAAGCAGGAGATATGTTGGCGTCGGCATATTATTCGTATGCTATGCGATGCAAGAACCGTTTTATATCGGCATGGTATGAATTCAATCTGAATATAAACAATATCCAGTCGGCAATGTCTGCTCGCAAGTATAATATTGATGTAGCATCTGTGATAGTAGGCAATACTGAGATTAGTGAAGCTTTGCGTACTTCAAATGCCAGAGATTTCGGACTCAATGAGACATTGACTTATCTTGAACCATTGCAGAGAATATCCGAGATTGAAGATTTGGTTGACAGAGAAAAGAAGGTTGATTTACTAAAATGGAATTGGTTGGAGAACGAATCATTCTTCAATTATTTTACGATAGAACGTTTGTTTGTCTTTTTATTACAACTTGAAATGATAGAAAGATGGATTTCGCTTGATAAAGAAAAAGGTAATGAATTGTTCCGTAAGATGATTCAGAATCTTAAGGACGAAGTTCAGATACCTGAAGAATTTAGAAATTAGTTTAAATTTAATACAATGGCAACAAAAGGAAGTGTTTTAGGCGTAATAGCCAACATGGTGACATTGACTGTAGATGGCCCTGTAGCTCAAAATGAAATATGCTACATCTCTACTGGAGGTGACCGCTTGATGGCAGAAGTTATCAAGGTTGTCGGTAAGAATGTTTATGTTCAGGTGTTTGAAAGCACTCGTGGACTGAAGGTTGGAGCCGAAGCCGAATTTACAGGTCACATGCTAGAGGTAACATTGGGTCCCGGTATGCTTTCGAAGAACTATGATGGTCTTCAGAATGACTTGGACAAGATGGATGGAGTTTTTCTTAAACGTGGACAATATACTTACCCTCTGGATAAAGATAGAAAATGGTTGTTCAAACCTTCTGTCAATGTAGGTGACGAGGTTGGACCATCGGCATGGCTTGGTGAAGTGGAAGAAAATCATCAGCCATTGAAGATAATGGTTCCTTTTCAACTTCAAGATACTTATAAGGTTAAATCAATAGCTAAAGAAGGTGAATATACTATAGAAGAGACAGTTGCTGTACTCACAGATAGGGACGGCAATGACATCAATGTAAATATGATTCAGAAATGGCCTGTGAAAAAGGCAATGACAAATTATAGAGAAAAACCGCGTCCTTTCCGTTTGCTTGAGACGGGTGTGCGTGTGATAGATACTGTCAATCCGATAGTAGAAGGTGGTACAGGATTTATTCCCGGTCCGTTTGGAACAGGTAAGACAGTGTTGCAGCATGCCATTTCAAAGCAGGCTGAAGCTGATATAGTCATTATAGCGGCATGTGGTGAACGTGCAAATGAGGTGGTAGAAATATTTACAGAATTTCCTGAACTGGTAGACCCTCATACAGGACGTAAACTGATGGAACGTACCATTATTGTGGCGAATACATCAAATATGCCTGTTGCAGCGCGTGAAGCTTCGGTTTATACAGCAATGACAATTGCGGAATTCTACCGTGCCCAGGGACTTAAGGTACTTCTTATGGCCGATTCTACTTCTCGTTGGGCTCAGGCTCTTCGTGAAATGTCAAACCGTATGGAAGAACTTCCTGGTCCTGATGCGTTCCCTATGGATATTTCGGCTATCATATCCAATTTCTACGGACGTGCAGGTTATGTTTATCTCAACAATGGTGCTACGGGGTCAATTACTTTTATTGGTACTGTTTCTCCTGCCGGCGGTAACTTGAAGGAGCCTGTTACGGAAAATACCAAAAAGGTGGCTCGTTGCTTTTATGCCCTCGAACAAGAACGTGCCGACCGCAAGCGCTATCCGGCTGTAAATCCAATAGATTCTTATTCCAAATATCTTGAATATCCTGAATTTGAGGAGTATATCACCAAACGAATTAACGGTGAATGGACAGGTAAGGTAAACGAACTGAAGACTCGTTTGCTACGTGGTAAGGAAATTGCCGAACAGATTAATATTCTTGGTGATGACGGTGTGCCGGTAGAGTATCACATTATATTCTGGAAGTCGGAACTTATAGACTTCGTTATACTTCAGCAAGATGCCTTTGATGAGGTGGATGCTGTAACTCCTATGGAGCGTCAAGAAGAAATGGTGAATATGGTTATAGACATTTGTCATTCTGAATTCAAGTTTGACAACTTTGTAGAGGTGATGGATTATTTCAAGAAGATGATTAATATCTGCAAGCAGATGAACTATGCTAAGTTCAAGTCTGCTGAATACGTGGAATTTGTAAATCAACTTCAAGCATTGGTGGATGAAAGACGTGTAAAATAACTATATAATAAATAAAGAAACAAGAAAATGGCAACAAAAGCATTTCAAAAAATATATACCAAAATAAGCCAGATAACCAAGGCAACCTGTTCGCTTAGTGCAACAGGGGTGGGTTATGATGAATTGGCAATGGTAGACGGCAAGCTTGCCCAGGTGGTGAAAATTGCCGGTGATGATGTAACATTGCAGGTTTTCGAAGGAACAGAAGGTATTCCTACTAATGCAGAAGTTGTATTTCTGGGAAAATCGCCAACACTTAAAGTGAGCGAACAGCTTGCCGGACGTTTCTTCAATGCATTTGGTGATCCTATAGATGGCGGACCTGAAATAGAGGGACAGGAAGTGGAAATTGGCGGTCCTTCCGTTAATCCAGTCCGACGAAAACAACCTTCAGAACTTATAGCTACAGGTATTGCAGGTATTGACCTTAACAATACTCTTGTGTCTGGTCAGAAGATTCCTTTTTTTGCAGACCCAGACCAACCGTTTAATCAAGTAATGGCAAATGTGGCGTTAAGAGCAGAAACTGATAAGATAATCCTTGGTGGTATGGGTATGACTAACGATGACTATCTTTATTTTAAGAATGTCTTCTCTAATGCCGGAGCTTTGGATCGTATTATAAGTTTTGTAAATACGACTGAAAATCCACCGGTTGAGCGTCTTCTGATTCCTGATATGGCCCTTACTGCTGCTGAATATTTTGCAGTAGAACATAATCAGAAGGTTCTGGTTCTTCTTACGGATATGACTTCTTATTCGGATGCTTTGGCTATAGTGTCAAATCGTATGGATCAGATTCCGTCAAAAGACTCAATGCCTGGTTCTTTGTACTCGGATTTGGCAAAAATCTACGAGAAAGCAGTGCAGTTCCCCACAGGTGGTTCTATCACAATCATTGCAGTAACTACTCTTTCGGGTGGCGATATTACACATGCAGTGCCTGATAATACCGGATATATTACCGAGGGACAGTTGTTCTTGCGTCGTGACAGCGATATTGGTAAAGTCATTGTAGATCCGTTCCGCTCGTTGTCTCGTCTGAAGCAGCTTGTTAGTGGAAAGAAGACACGTAAAGACCACCCTCAGGTGATGAATGCTGCGGTACGTCTGTATGCTGATGCTGCAAATGCTAAGACAAAGATGGAAAACGGTTTTGACTTGACAAATTACGACGAACGTACACTTGCTTTTGCAAAGGATTATGCAAATCAGTTGCTTGCCATTGATGTAAACCTTAATACTACTGAAATGCTTGATGTAACTTGGGGGTTGTTCGGCAAGTATTTCAAGCCAGAAGAGGTGAATATCAAGAAAGAATTTGTAGATCAGTATTGGAAGAAATAATTCATTTTAAATTGTCAGAGAAATGGCTATAAAATTTCAATATAACAAGACTTCGCTTCAGCAGCTGGAAAAACAGTTGAAAGTGCGTGTCCGTACTCTTCCTATTATTAAGAATAAGGAAAGTGCGTTGCGACTTGAAGTGAAACGCTGTAAGGCGGATGCCGCGGAGTTAGAGGTGCGTCTGGAGAAGAGCATCCAGGCGTATGAAGCCATGTTCGCACTCTGGAATGAATTTGATGCTTCATTGATAAAAGTGAAGGATGTTCATTTAGGCGTTCGTAAAATAGCGGGTGTCCGTGTTCCAATGCTTGATGAAGTGGATTTTGAAGTAAACCACTATAGTCTGTTTTCTAGCCCTAAATGGTATGCCGACGGTATATTTATATTGAAATCGCTGGCTCAGACTGCTATAGAACGCGAATTTATGCTCGCTAAATTGGGCTTGCTGGAACATGCGCGTAAAAAGACCACGCAGAAAGTGAATCTTTTTGAAAAAGTGCAGATTCCTGGCTATCAGGATGCATTGAGGAAAATCAAACGATTTATGGAAGATGAGGAAAATCTGTCGAAATCATCACAGAAGATTCTGAAGTCTATCCAGGAAAAGAGAAAGGAGGCTGAAGGATGATTGCTAAAATGAAAAAGCTGACTTTCCTTATTTATTATAAGGAGTACGAACATTTTTTAAGTAGTATCCGTGAGTTGGGAGTAGTTCATATATTTACTAAAGCTCAGGGAACTGCTGACAATGTGGAACTTCAGGAAAAGATAAGAAAGGTAGCAAGGTATACAGATGCTGTTAAATTCTTGAATGGACTTGGAGTGGATATCGACAAGCATCAGGGAAACGCGGACAGAGGCGATAGGACTGTAGAGAAGTTGTCTGAACTGCAACAACTGCAACAGAAGTTGCAACATAAATTGCAGTCTGTTGAAAAAGAAATATCTGTAGTTGAGCCGTGGGGAGATTTTGATTGTAGGAATCTGCTTAGACTTAAGGATGTAGGATATGATGTAAACTTTTTTATCTGTTCTGAAAAGCAATTTAAAGAAGAATGGATTGATAAGTTCAATGCAACGGTAGTTAATAGGATAGGTTCCAAAATCTATTTTATCACAATCACTCCTACTGATGAGGATATTGAACTTGAAGTTGAATATGTAAAGATTCCTGATAACTCTTTGAGTGAATTGAAATCTTATGTGGAGGAAATAAAGTCGAAGAACGATGACGTTTGTGTCGAGTTGAAAGATTTGGCTCGTTCTTCACTGTCAGATATCCAGGAAGCACAGAAGAGATTACATTCTGAAATAGAATTCTCAAAAGTCGTTCTTTCAGGAGACTCATTGGCTGATAATAAACTGATGTTGCTTGAAGGATGGATTCCGGAAAATAAGTGTATGGATGTAAAGACTTTTATGGATTTGCAAGAAGCTTATTATGAGATGGTCAACCCATCACCTGAGGATAATGTTCCGATAATGTTCAACAACGACAGGTTCTCGCATCTGTTTGAGCCGATTATAAGGTTGTATATGCTTCCTAAATATAATGAGCTTGATCTGACTCCGTTCTTTGCTCCGTTTTTTATGCTGTTCTTCGGATTATGTTTGGGAGACTCTGGATATGGGGCATTTATGGTTTTGGCTGTAGCCTTGTACAGAATGTTTGCAAAGAACATAGGGGCAGAAATGAAGCCAGTACTTACTTTGGTTCAGCTGTTGGGACTGTCAACTATGGTATGTGGACTGCTTACCGGAACTTGTTTCGGGTTCAATCTTTATGAAATACAGGTATCATTCTTGCAATATATGAAAGAGACTATATCACTTGATAATCAGCAGATGTTTAATTTGTCTCTGATTCTTGGTGGTGTACAGATTATATTCGGAATGATGCTAAAAGCTGTAAATCAGACTATCCAGTTGGGCTTTAAGTATGCAGTTGGAACTATAGGATGGATTTTTGTAATTCTTAGTTCTGCTATAGCTTTTGTCTCTCCTGGATTAATGCCTATGGGTGGTAATTTGCATATGGTTTTCATCGTTGTAGGCTTGTTGATGGCTTATCTTTATAACAGTCCAGACAAAAACGTTTTTGTTAATGTAGGATTGGGATTGTGGGATAGCTATAATATGGCAACAGGATTGTTGGGTGATGTACTTTCTTATGTCCGTCTGTTTGCTTTGGGACTTTCGGGAGGTATTCTTGCCAGTGTATTCAATAGTCTTGCTGCAGGTATGAGCCCGGACAATGTCATAGCAGGTCCTATAGTAATGATGTTGATATTTGTGATAGGACATTCAATTAATATATTTATGAATGTTCTTGGTGCAATGGTTCATCCTATGCGACTTACATTTGTAGAATTTTTCAAGAATTCCGGATATGAAGGCGGAGGAAAGGAATATAATCCTTTTCAGAAATAAATTATGAGATAATCGCTTGTGGTTTTTCCAGAAGATGATGTTCTTTTTTATAGAATATTTATAATTAGAAATAAATTAAAGTTTAAGATTATGGAAATGAATTTTTTGATTGCCTATGTTGGCATTGCAATTATGGTTGGTTTGTCAGGTATCGGTAGTGCATATGGAGTAACAATAGCAGGTAATGCTTCTATCGGGGCCTTGAAGAAAAATGATGGTGCTTTCGGTAACTTTCTGGTATTGACAGCTTTACCTGGAACTCAGGGACTTTATGGTTTTGCCGGTTACTTTATGTTTCAGAATATTTTTGGTGTTTTGACACCAGAAATAACAGCATTGCAGGCTTGTGCTGTATTAGGTTCTGGAGTAGGTCTAGGTCTTGTTGCTTTGTTTTCTGCAATTCGTCAGGGACAGGTTTGTGCTAATGGTATTGCAGCAATAGGTCAGGGACACAATGTATTTGGTAATACACTTATTTTGGCCGTTTTCCCTGAGTTGTATGCTATTGTAGCCTTGGCTGCAACATTCTTGATGGGCTCTGCTATCGTAGCTTGATAGTAAAAGTTGTATATATTTATATGCTCGATAACATATTTTATATGTTGTCGAGCATATTTTATTTTATTAGTATATTGGGCTATATAACAGATGTTTAGTTTTCTACATTGTTGGTCGTTTTTTATGGGATAAATATTATAGACTTAATTTTTAGCAGTAAAATTTGTTTGAATTTTTTGATTTTTACTATGTATTGTATATATTTGCATCCGAATTTTAGAAATTTGAAAAGATGACAAAACGGCTTTTAATCCCAGACTACATATTTGAGTCGAGTTGGGAGGTGTGTAATAAAGTTGGAGGAATTTACACTGTTTTATCTACAAGAGCCAAAACATTACAAGAAATATTTGTAGATAAGATATTCTTTATAGGTCCAAATGTATGGGGCGAAAAAGAAAACCCTTTGTTTCTAGAAGATAAACAATTGTTGTCAGAATGGAAAACACATGCGTCCAATGTAGAACAATTGGAAGTTCGTGTGGGAAGATGGAATATTCCTGGAAAACCAATAGCAATTTTAGTAGATTTTACTCAGTATTATGAGCAGAAAAACGATATATATACTCAAGCTTGGATAGACTTTCAAGTAGATTCTCTCCATGCTTATGGCGACTATGATGAGGCATCTATGTTCTCTTATGCTGCGGGAAAAGTAGTGGAGAGCTTCTATAGATACTATCTGTGTTCTAAGGATAAAGTAGTGTATCAGACACATGAATGGATGACAGGTCTTGGTGCTTTATATATCAGAAAAAAGGTACCCGAAGTAGCTACAATCTTTACTACTCATGCAACTTCGATAGGACGTTCTATAGCTGGGAACAACAAGCCTTTATATGACTATCTTTTTGCTTATAATGGAGACCAGATGGCGAGGGAACTCAATATGGAGTCTAAACATTCTATAGAAAAACAGACGGCACATAATGTTGATTGTTTTACTACAGTCAGTGAAATAACTGATAATGAATGTAAGGAACTGTTGGATAAGCCTGCAGATGTGGTTCTGATGAATGGCTTTGAAGATGATTTCGTGCCTAAAGGAGACGATTTTGTAGTCAAACGTAGAAAAGCTCGTCAACTTATGCTTAATTTGGCCAACAAGTTGTTGGGAGTATCACTTGATGATGACACCTTAATTATAGGTACTAGCGGACGCTATGAATTTAAAAACAAGGGTATTGATGTATATATAGAATCTCTAAACAGATTGACTAGAGATAAAAACCTTAAAAAGAATGTTCTGGCTTTCATAAGTGTACCTGGATGGATAGGTGAGGCGAGACAGGATTTGATAGAAAGGCTTAACAGCAAGGAGTCTTTCAACACTCCTTTGGATGTACCTTATATAACTCACTGGTTGCATAATATGAGTCATGATCAGGTTCTTGACATGATGAAATATCTTAATATGTCTAACTCGAAAGATTCTAAGGTTAAAGTTATATTCGTTCCTTGTTATCTTGATGGAAATGATGGTATCGTTAATATGCCTTATTATGATATAGTATTGGGTAACGATTTAAGTGTCTATCCATCTTATTACGAGCCTTGGGGATATACCCCTCTGGAGAGTATAGCTTTCAGAGTGCCTACTATTACATCTGATTTGGCAGGTTTCGGACTTTGGGTAAATTCTGTTGTTGGTCATAATGGTGAATTGGAAGATGGAGTGAAAGTGGTACATCGTACTGATTATAACTATTCTGAAGTGGCAGATGTGATTAAGGATACAATCAGTGAATTTTCTACTTTTGAAAAGACGAAGATTGATGAAATATGTGAAAAGGCTGCATTGCTGGCAGAAAAAGCTTTGTGGAAACATTTCATTAAATATTATTATGAGGCATACGAATTCGCTTTGCGTAATGCTTCTGTTAGAATAGAAAAAAATTAATACAAACTCTTAATAAATTATTAGAGATATTATGATAATCAAAACAAATTGTGCTAATGCACCTGTATGGAAAGAGATTAATGTAAAATCTCACATTCCTGAATCATTGAAAATGTTGCAGGATATGGCCAAAAATATCTGGTGGGCTTGGAATTACGAAGTGACAGACTTGTTTAAATCTTTGGATCCGGAATTGTGGAATGTAGTAGGTCAGAATCCAGTAGCTCTCCTAGAACGTTTAAGCTATGAAAAATTAGAAGCGTTGTCAAATGATGCTAGTGTTCTTGCAAAAATTAACCAAATATATAAGAAATTTAGTGATTACATGAACGAAACTCCTGATGCATCACGTCCGTCTGTTGCATATTTTTGTATGGAGTATGGTTTGACTCATGTATTGAAAATATATTCAGGTGGTCTTGGAGTACTTGCCGGTGATTATCTGAAAGAAGCTTCTGATAGCAATGTCAATATGTGTGCTATTGGTTTCTTGTATCGTTATGGCTATTTTTCTCAAAGTTTGTCTATGGACGGACAGCAGATAGCCAATTATGAAGCTCAGAATTTTGGCAGTCTTCCTTTAGAACGTGTCATGGGTGAAGATGGCAAGCCTCTGGTGCTTGATGTACCTTATCTTGACTATTATGTTCATGCATATGTATGGAAAGTAAATGTAGGGCGCGTTCCATTGTATTTGCTTGACACAGATAATGAAATGAATAGTGAATATGATCGTCCTATTACATATCAGCTTTATGGTGGAGATTGGGAAAATCGCTTGAAACAGGAAATCCTTCTTGGTATTGGTGGGGTTTTGTTGCTTAAGAAACTCGGAATAAAGAAAGATATTTATCATTGCAATGAAGGACATGCTGCGTTATGTAATGTTCAGCGTTTGTGTGATTATGTAGAAAGTGGTATGACTTTTAGCCAGGCAATGGAGGTTGTTCGTGCATCATCGCTTTACACCGTTCATACACCGGTACCAGCTGGTCATGATTATTTTGATGAAGGTTTGTTTGGCAAGTATATGGGTGGATATCCACAGAAAATGGGTATTTCATGGCAAGACCTGATGGATTTGGGCCGTATTAATCCTGGAGATAATAACGAACGTTTCTGTATGTCCACATTTGCATGTAACACATGTCAGGAGGTAAACGGTGTAAGCTGGTTACATGGAAAGGTTTCTCAGGAAATGTTTTCTGGTATTTGGAAAGGATATTTTGCAGAAGAGAATCATGTAGGTTATGTTACTAATGGTGTTCACTTCCCAACATGGTGTGCTTCAGAATGGCAAGAACTTTATAAAAAGCATTTTGATAAGACTTTCTTTAAAGATCAATCTAATCCTAAAATATGGGAAGCTATATACGAAGTTTCTGATGAGGAGGTTTGGAATACAAGAATGGCTCTTAAATATAAATTGATAAATTATATCCGTAATCAGTTCCGTGACACTTGGTTGAAGAATCAGGGCGATCCTTCAAGAGTAGTTTCTTTGATGGATAAGATTAATCCTAATGCTTTGTTGATTGGTTTTGCACGTCGTTTTGCTACATATAAGCGTGCTCACTTGTTGTTTACTGATCTTGACCGTCTTGCTAAGATTGTAAATAATCCTAATTATCCTGTTCAGTTCTTGTTTGCAGGTAAAGCACATCCACATGATGGAGCAGGTCAAGGCTTGATCAAGAAAATTATAGAAATATCCAAACGACCGGAATTTCTTGGAAAGATTATATTCCTTGAGAATTATGATATGAAGTTGGCACGCCGTCTTGTTTCAGGAGTCGATATATGGATGAATACTCCAACTCGCCCTCTTGAAGCATCAGGAACATCTGGCGAAAAAGCCCTGATGAATGGTGTAGTAAACTTCTCTGTACTTGATGGATGGTGGCTTGAAGGTTATCGTGAAGGTGCCGGCTGGGCATTGACAGAGAAACGTACTTATCAGAATCAGGAACACCAAGATCAGCTTGATGCAGCTACAATATATAGTATTCTTGAAACTGAAATCCTTCCTTTGTATTATGCTCGTAATAAGAAAGGATATTCTGAAGGATGGGTTAAGACTATAAAGAATTCTATTGCTCAGATAGCTCCTCATTATACAATGAAGCGTCAGCTTGATGACTACTACTCTAAGTTCTATAACAAAGAAGCTCAGCATTTCCATCTTCTTTCGGCAAATGACAATGCTAAGGCTAAAGAAATTGCTGCTTGGAAGGAAGAGGTGGTTTCTAAGTGGGATTCTATTCAGGTAGTGAATTTCGACAGATGTGCAGAACTTCATGCAGGTAATGTAGAAAGCGGAAAAGACTATACTATTACATGTGTTGTTGACGAAAAGGGGCTTAAAGATGCTATTGGAATAGACCAAGTTATTACTTATATCAATGCTGAAGGCAAGGAATGTATTTATTCGGTTACTCCAATGGAAGTTGTTAAAATTGAAGGTGACTTGCATACTTTCCAATTGATTAATAGTATGTCCAATGCTGGAAGCTTTAAAGTAGCATACCGTATGTATCCAAAGCATAAGGATTTGGCACATCGTCAGGATTTCTGTTATGTACGTTGGTTCAATGACTAATCAAGACGACTTGTAGACTTTGATTATATTAATCGGTTTGGGTAGATTTCTTACTCAAGCCGATTTTTTTTGTGTAAAAACGCTAAAAAAAACTGATGTTTTAAGAATTATATGCAGTGACTGTCATATTTTATTATTTTAAAAGTATATAGTTTAATTAAATGTTTAACAGTTAATAGAAAAAAGTGTAATATGGGAAAAATATTAAAGAAACAGTCAATCTTATTTATAACATTATTTTCGTTATTGTCTTTCACTAGTTGCAAAGATGACGATGGTTATTCTGTAGGCGATATAGCCATAGATTGGGTGACGGTGAATGTTGAGTCGAATGGAGTTTATAGTTTTACTGGTGATACATGGGGTACAATGTGGCCAGCTGCAACGTCTATTGGGGGATATAAACTCATTGATGGTGAAAGAGCATTTCTTTATTTCAATCCGTTGTATGATAATTTCGATGGCTATGATCATGCCATTAAGCCAGAAGCCATATATCCGATACTTACCAAGAAAGTAGAAGAACTGACAGAAGATAATGAAAAAGATTTTGCAGATCATCCTGCATATATTTCTGACATATGGATTTCTGGAGGGTATATGAATATGATGTTTATGCAGAGAGTCCCTAAAGAGCATCCACATAGAGTAAGCCTTGTAAAGAATACAACTTTACAGCAGGAGGACGATGGATATATTCATCTGGAATACAGATATAATACATACGGAGATACTCTCAGTTCTATGCCCTTTGTAAAAGGAGCCGTAAGTTATAGTCTTTCATCATTGGATATTGCAGAATCTAAAGGTATAAAGCTTAGAATCAATTCGGCTTTAAATGGTGAAAGAGTTCTTACATTTGACAAGAAAGATACACCTGCTCCGGCTTCTGCCATGAAATCGGATATTTCATTGATGAAAGCAGAATAAATGCTCTTTTCCCTTTTTACTGGACTTCATCTTACACGAATGGTTGTCGCTGTAAGGGATACATGAATTAGCACTTAGTAAAAATAAGTTTTTTTGTTTAGAGCTGTTCCATACTTTTTACAAAGTCTGGTTCAGCTCTTTTTGTTTTATTATCGTTAAGTACTGTTTT
This sequence comes from Phocaeicola sp., assembly GCA_020026175.1. Lineage (GTDB taxonomy): Bacteria > Bacteroidota > Bacteroidia > Bacteroidales > Bacteroidaceae > Phocaeicola. The sequence goes on from JAHHQV010000039.1 coordinate 13,517, forward strand.
TTCTTGTTTTATATAATAGTTTCAACATTTGTCATCTTTGCTTTATAGATTTATAAACATTAAATTTGCATATACGATTAATACTAGCAATTACGATTTATGAAAATATTGATAGTTGAAGACGACAAGGACTTAAGGGAAATATTGACAGAGTTCTTGGAAAAAGAAAGATACACGGTTTCTAGAGCTTAAGATTGCAATACGGCATTGATGAAGATTTCTGATTACGATTATGGCTGTATATTGTTCGATATTATGCTTTCTGATTACTTTGGGCTGGATTTGCTTAAAGTATTTCACGCCATGGCGAAGAAATGTAACGTGATAATACTATCAGCAAAAGCTTCTAAAAGTGTTCTACCGTTTCTATCAAGGAAGCAAGAAAGAAAAATCTACAGGTCTTGGTCTTGCTTTGTGTGATACTATATGTAAGGTGAACAATCTAAGGATTTCTTATGAATATAAAGAAGGAGTGCATATTTTTTCGGTGTCGGAAGATAAATAGATAATAATGTCAAATTTACAGATTTATTTCAGTTTTTATATTCATCTTTGCATCATAAAAGCAGATTATTGATTATTAATTAGAAAAACATTGGAATTATGAAAAGAAGATTTATTTTAATTGTATGTGTATGCACATTTTTGTTTACATGCGTTTTTGCAGATAATGACAAGGCCATTCAGATAGGACAACTTCCTATAAAGTCGCAGAAGTTTATATCCAAGTATTTTCAAGGACTTAAAGTAGCCATAGTAAAGCAGGAGTCGGATTTATTCAGAAAGAGTTATAATGTTATTTTTACGAACGGAGACAAGTTAGAGTTTAAGGGTAATGGCGATTGGAGTGAAGTAAAGTCATTGAAAAACGGAGTGCCCGAGGAAATAATCCCAGTCAGGATAAAAGAATACTTGAAATCTAATTATCCCGAAGATAAGGTGCTGAAGATAGAACGTGACAATAAAGGATATGAAGTGAATCTTACCAATACTTGGGAAATTAAGTTTGATTCTAACTTCATGGTTATAGATATGGACAACTGATGATTGTTACCATATTGGCAGAATAAATTCTTTATTGCCGATAAAAAAAACAGCCTCAGCTTTTGTAATAAAGTTGAGGCTGTTTTTTTAATACCTTTTTAAAAGGCTATGATAGAATTTCAATTATTCCCATTCTATTGTTGCAGGTGGTTTTGAAGAGATGTCATAACAAACGCGGTTTACACCTTTCACTTTGTTGATGATGTCGTTCGAAACCTTAGCCATAAATTCGTATGGCAGATGAGCCCAGTCGGCAGTCATGGCATCAGTACTTGTTACGGCACGAAGAGCCACGGCACGTTCGTAGGTACGTTCATCGCCCATAACACCTACACTCTGTACAGGCAACAATATCACACCTGCCTGCCAAACCTGGTCGTACAATCCCCAGTCACGCAAGCCTTGGATGAATATATCGTCAGCATCCTGAAGGATACGTACTTTTTCGCGTGTAATGTCGCCAAGAATACGCACGGCAAGTCCTGGGCCAGGGAAAGGATGACGAGTTATCAGATGTTCAGGCATTCCAAGTTCTCTACCCACACGGCGTACTTCGTCCTTGAACAACAGACGCAATGGTTCGCAAAGTTTCAAGTTCATCTTTTCAGGAAGTCCGCCTACGTTGTGGTGGCTCTTTATTACAGTTCCTGTGATAGAAAGTGACTCGATACAGTCTGGATAGATAGTACCCTGTGCAAGCCATTTTACATCCTTAATCTTGTGTGCTTCTTCATCAAATACGTCGATGAAGCCTTTACCTATAATTTTACGTTTACGCTCAGGTTCTGTTACACCTTCCAGTTCGCCGAAGAATTTTTCACTTGCATCAACTCCTACAACGTTAAGGCCAAGACATTCATAGTCGTGAAGTACGTTGTTGAATTCGTTTTTGCGCAACATTCCGTGGTCAACGAAGATACAAGTAAGGTTTTTGCCTATAGCTTTGTTCAGAAGAACGGCAGCTACAGATGAGTCAACTCCTCCGCTCAAACCCAGAACCACCTTGTCGTCTCCAAGTTGTGCTTTAAGTTCGGCTACTGTAGTTTCTATGAATGAAGCAGCACTCCAGTCTTGTTTTCCTCCGCATATATCAACTACGAAATTTTTCAGCAACAAAGTTCCGTCTTCTGAGTGGAATACTTCAGGATGGAACTGTACACCCCATAGCTTTTCGTTTTTAGCCTGATAAGCGGCAACAGCCACTTTGTCTGTAGAAGCTATGATTTCGAAGTTTTCAGGTATTGCTGTGATTGTGTCTCCATGACTCATCCATACCTGAGAGTTCTCGCGTATGCCTCTAAACAATGGGTTGTTGTGGTCGAATTTTGCAAGATGAGCACGTCCGTACTCACGAGTATTTGCTGGTTCTACCTTACCACCATTAGTGTATGACATAAACTGTGCTCCGTAGCATATACCAAGAATAGGGTATTTGCCACGAATGTCAGTCAAGTCTACCTTGAAAGCCTTTTCGTCATAAACCGAGAAAGGACTTCCCGAAAGGATAACACCGATAACAGACGGATCATTGTGAGGGAACTTGTTGTAGGGAACAATCTCGCAATACATGTTCAGTTCGCGGACACGACGACCTATAAGCTGTGTGGTCTGTGAACCAAAATCGAGAATAATAATCTTTTCCTGCATATAAGTTTATTGGTTAAAATAATAACTGATGCAAAGTTAATAAAAAGTAAGGAATTAATTCGGATAAACTGCGATAAAATTACACCTTTCCTTCCAGCCATGCATCAATCATTTTTCTTGCGATGCTTAGTTTCTTGGGAATTTCGGGCATATTGTCTTTCGTATAGAATTCTCCGGTGCTTAGTTCCTCGTTCTGAAGTTTGATGCTTCCGCTCTCATAATCAGCTATGAAACCTATCATTATGCCGCTGGGATATGGCCATGGCTGACTGCCGAAGTATCTAAGGTCCTTGATTTTTAGACCGGTTTCTTCCATCACCTCTCTTTCTACACATTCTTCAAGTGTTTCTCCTGCTTCAAGAAATCCGGCAACAAGTCCTTTAAAAGTGCCTCTGAAGTTTTTGGCATGTACCAGCAGTACTTTGTCTTCCTTCTTTATTAGTACTATTACGGCTGGAGATATACGTGGATAGAACTCCTGACGACATTCGGGGCAGCGTTTGGCTATAGGCGAGACCTGTACGGTGGGTACACCACACATTGGGCAATAGCGGCTGTTCTTGTCCCAGTTTAATATTTGAGAAGCTTTGCCTGCTCTGTAATATTCTGCAAACGGAAGTACATCGTATGATGCCCTTAAATCCTTCATCATTCTTGGGCTGTCATCATTGCCCGATACTGGAATATGAATGGCATATGTCTTTGCTGCATGTCCGTATATTTCGCCTATAGTGTGTATATTGCTTCCTGTAGGCACATCTGTAGGAGGATTTATGCTGTAGGGAATGTGGTAGTTTCCGTTTACGTCTTTTTCTATCAGCAATTGGCCGGAATTGAATACAAACCAGCCGCATATTTTGTCTTTGTTTTCTGTCATTTCTCTTTCGATATGAGTGATTATGTGCTATTATTATTACAAAGTTATAAAATTTCAGCTATTTTTGTAACCGTTTTTTATATTAATAGATTGTTAATCATTTAAATTAAAGTTTAGAAAGAAAAATGAACACTACAAAAGGGCATCCTAGGGGACTTTATCTGTTGTTTGCAACAGAGATGTGGGAAAGGTTTAGTTATTATGGAATGAGGGCATTGTTTATGCTTTATATGGTGCAGGCATTGTTGTTCGACAAGGAGATGGCGTCAGAGGTATATGGCAGTTATACCGGATTGGTATATCTTACTCCGCTTATAGGGGGATACATCACCGACAGATATTTGGGCAATAGGCGTTCTATTGTGTTGGGGGCCGTTGTAATGGCTATAGGTCAGTTTCTGCTTTATCTCAGTGCGTGCAATTTTCATGAAGTGGAACTGGCAAAATGGCTTATGTTCTGCGGGTTAGGGCTGCTCATTATGGGCAACGGCTTTTTCAAGCCAAGTATTTCCACTATGGTGGGCAGGCTATATTCGGCAGATGACAACAGGAAGGACTCGGCTTTCACCATATTCTATATGGGCGTTAATATGGGTTCTATGATAGCTCCGTTGGTATGTGGACTGATAGGAAATACCGGTCATCCCGAAGATTTCAAATGGGGCTTTCTGGCATCTTGTATCGGTATGATACTGGCTGCTGTTATTTTCAAGACTCTCAAGAACAAATATCTGGTAGATCCCGACGGGAATCCTGTTGGTATGCCTCCGGTTAAAGATATGCCGTCTGAAAACAAAGAGGCGGATTCTGGGTTGAAGTGCAACACCTCTGTGTTTTCAAAAAGGACGGTGACCATGATTTTAGGTACCGTGATACTTACACTTCTATTTTCTGTCAATTGGAATTCGGATGAAAATATATTCTATGGTGCCGACTGGATAGGTTCGCTTATTTATGCCACTGTCATAGTGATGCCTATAGTCATAATAACAGACCATAGTCTGGACAGGATGGAGAAGATGAGGATAGGTGTAATTTACATCATAGCTTTCTTTGTGATTTTCTTTTGGGCTGCATACGAGCAGGCAGGAGCATCGCTCACTTTCTTTGCCGACGAGCAGACCGACCGCAATATAGGAGGGTGGGAGATGCCTGCTGCATATTTCCAGTCTTTCAATCCTATAATGATTGTTACTCTTGCTCCTGTTTTTGCTGCTGTATGGTCTTTCTTGGGCCGCAAAGGCATAGAGCCATGTTCGCCTATGAAGCAGTCTATAGGTCTGTTTATGCTTGCTATGGGATATTTGTTTATAGCATTCGGAGTCAAGGGGGTTGAACCGGGAATGAAGGTGAGTATGGTTTGGCTCACGGGTTTATATCTTATACATACCATAGGCGAGCTGTGTCTTGCTCCTATAGGTCTGTCTTTGGTATACAAACTTTCTCCTGCCCGATTCTCTACACTTTTAATGGGAGTATGGTATCTCAGCACTTCGGCTGCCAACAAGTTTGCCGGTATGTTGAGCGGATATTATCCTGAATGTGGACAGGTGAGAAGTTTTTGGGGCTATCATGTAGAAAATCTTTACGATTTCTTCATGTTGTTTGTATTTATGAGCGGTTCGGCTGCAATAGTGCTTTTCTTATTGTCGGGCAAGTTGCAGAAATTGATAGAAAGCGAGAAATAAGTTTGGTTTAAGTGTAAAAAAAACGACTGGTTGTTTTGTCAAGAACGACCAGTCGCTTTGCATTAAACGCCTAGGCGTTTTCAATAGAACGACTGGGCGTTTTTTTTTGCTGTATTTTTGAAGTATATAAGAACCAAAATCAGTTGTCAAGCCCCTTCATGGTGAGTTGCACTCGTTTCCTTTCTCGGTCAATTCCCATTACTTTAACCCTTACGTGCTGATGTATGCTCACTACTGTAGTAGGGTCGCTTACAAACTTGTCTGCCAGTTGCGAAATATGTACCAGTCCGTTTTCCTTGATACCTATATCTACAAAGCATCCGAAATTAGTTATATTGGTTACAATGCCCGGAAGTTCCATACCTTCCTGAAGGTCGTCAAGAGTCTTTACATTCTTGTCGAACTCGAATACCTGAATCTGCTGGCGTGGGTCACGTCCAGGTTTGTCAAGTTCTTTCAGTATATCGTTCAGTGTAGGAAGTCCTACAGACTCTGTCACATATTTTTCTATTTTAATTTTCTCTCTAATTTCCTTGTTCTTGATAAGGTCGGTTACAGAGCAGCTTAAGTCTTTTGCCATTTTTTCTACTATGGCATAGCTTTCCGGATGCACTGCAGAATTGTCAAGCGGATTCTTTGCATCAGGTATCCTCAAGAATCCGGCACATTGTTCGAAAGCCTTGGCCCCCATACGAGGCACTTTCAGAAGTTCTTTTCTTGACGAGAAAGGACCGTTTTCGGTACGGTAGTTTACGATGTTCTGTGCCAGGGTAGGACCGAGACCTGAAATATAGGTAAGCAGATGCTTGCTGGCAGTGTTAAGATTCACACCCACAAGGTTTACACAACTTTCTACTGTCCTGTCTAGCGACTCTTTCAGTTTGCTTTGGTCTACATCGTGCTGATATTGTCCTACTCCAATTGATTTTGCATCTATCTTCACCAGCTCTGCCAGCGGGTCCATCAATCTTCTTCCTATAGATACCGCACCTCTCACTGTAACGTCATAATCGGGAAACTCTTCGCGTGCAGTCTTTGATGCCGAATATATAGAAGCTCCGTCCTCGCTCACTACAAACACCTGTATCTCACGGTCGTATCTTTGTGATGTTACAAACTGCTCTGTTTCGCGGCTTGCCGTACCGTTGCCTATGGCTATAGCCTCTATCTTATATTGTTCTACAAGTTTTACAATTTTTCGTGCCGACAAGGCTGTTTCCGATTTTGGCGGGTGAGGGTAGATGGCTTCATTGTGCAGCAGCGTACCCTGTGCATCAAGACAAACCACCTTACATCCTGTTCTGTAGCCAGGGTCAATACCCATCACTCTTTTCTGACCTAAAGGGGCTGCAAGCAAAAGCTGTCGCAGATTTTCGGCAAACACCCTGATGGCTTCTTCGTCTGCCTTCTCTTTGCTGATGGTGGAGAATTCTGTTTCTATGGCTGGCTTGAGCAATCTTTTGTATGCATCTTTTACTGCCTCCGATATTTGTGCCGAACACTCTCCGCTACCTCTTACGAATTGTCTTTCAAGTCTTTCTGTACATACTTCGTCTTCTTCGGGCGAGATTGATACTTTCAATATACCCTCGGCTTCACCTCTTCTTATGGCAAGCAGCCTGTGTGAAGTGCATTTCTTCAGAGGCTCGCTAAAATCAAAATAGTCGCGGTATTTGGCAGCGGCATCTTCATTTTCTTTGCCTTTTACTACTTTGGCTGTTATTTCGGCCTGATGTGTAAAGATATTTCTTATCTGGTTTCTTGCCCTCTCGTCTTCGTTTACTTGCTCGGCTATAATGTCTCTTGCTCCTTTCAGCGCATCTTCTTCATCCTTGACTTCGCCTTTTACAAACTGTCTTGCTTTTGCCATGAGGTTACTTTCTCTCTGCATCATCAGTATGATGGCAAGTGGCTCAAGTCCTTTCTGTCGGGCAACTTCTGCTCTCGTTTTTCTCTTGGGTTTGAATGGCAGATAGATGTCTTCCAGCTCAGTAGCATCCCAACAGCTGTCTATTCTCTGTTTCAGTTCGTCTGTTAGCTTTTCTTGTCCTTCTATAGTAGAAAGAATGGTTTCCTTACGCTTGGTAAGTTCGCAAAGCTTTTCGTATCTGTTGTTTATTTCGCTTATCTGTACTTCGTCCATTCCGCCTGTAGCTTCCTTTCTGTATCGGCTTATAAACGGTATGGTAGCTCCACCTTGTAGCAGCTTCAGAGTGTTTTCCACTTTGCTCTCTTGAAGCCTCATGGCAGTAGCAATCATATTGCTGAATTGTTCCATGATGTTACATTGTATTGTGTAAAATAAAAATTTGTTTCTTGAAGTGTTGTCAGTATGTGGCGTGGATTTTTATTTTACTAGACAAGAGTCCAGCTCCTTTATGAGTCGCTCTTTATCCATGGCTTTTCCTATAAAGACAATTTTCTGCATCCTGTCGCCATACTTTTCGTCCCAGTCTCGCATTAGTCCAGGTTCTCTTTCCATGATAGCTTTGATTTCTGTTTCAGGAAAAGAAGCATACCATAGTCCGGCTTCCGAAATCTGCTTTTGCTTTCCGGCTTGTTCAAAAAGATAAGACATATTTGGTTCGTCGCTGAAGTAACACACACCTTTTGCTCTTATTACATTCTTTGGCCATCGTGAGGTTATAAAGTAGTCGAATCTGTTCATGTCGAAAGCTGCACGTCTGAAATACAACAATGTGCTTATGCCATATTCTTCTGTTTCGCTTCCATGATGGTAATGATGTCCGCAGCAACAGGTGCCTTCGTCATGATGGTGATGCTTGTGACAATCACATTCTTCGCCGTCGTTATGATGGTATTGCTTGTCGGTATCTTCTTCTGTTACATGTTTACCCAGTTCTTGCACCCATCCGGCAGATGCAGCAACATTGTCGTATCTGAATTTTCCTGTAGAGAGAATTCTGTTCAAGTCAATGTCTGCATAGTCACATTCTATAATTTCGGCAGCAGGTTGCAGCTTATGTATAATGCCATGAATGGTGTCAAGTTCTTCTCTGCTTGTTTCCGACACTTTGTTTAGTAAAACTATATTACAAAATTCTATCTGATGTATAAGCAGGTTCTCTATGTCATCTTCCGAAAGATTCTTTTGGGTAAGGCTTTCTGCACAGCAGAATTCGTCTCTCATCCTCAGTGCGTCTACAACGGTTATTACGGCATCGAGTCTGGAAACTCCATATTTAGTATAGGCCTGTCCCAATTGTGGGATAGTACAGATAGTATTGGCTATAGATTTCGGTTCGCATATTCCGCTTGCCTCAATAAGAATGTAGTCGAATTTCTCGGTTTTCAGAATTTCGTATATCTGCTCTATCAGGTCTGTGCGCAGAGTGCAGCATATACATCCGTTTTCGAGTGCCACCAGACTTTCATCCTTGGCATCTACCACTCCCTGACGCTGAATAAGTTCGGCGTCAATGTTCACTTCTCCTATGTCATTTACAATGACTGCAAATTTTATACCTCTTTTGTTTGATAATATTTTGTTTACGAGGGTAGTTTTACCGCTGCCCAAGTATCCTGTAAGCAATAATACAGGAATGTCTTTTATTTTATTCATTTATATTTTGATATAAGAATCTTTTTATACTTTTCTTTGCTGTCTTTTCAAATTCTTCGGGAAAGAGTTTTACTCTCGATATTTGAGAAAATGCAGGAAGCTGTTTGTTAAGTTCTGTCCTGTTCAGCTCTATCGCATCCTCCAGCTGTTTCTGAGACAGGCCATGCACAAAAGCGTCTTCTTTGTCGGGATATACCAGTGCTATGAGCTTTTCTTTGTTTAGTATAATCAGCGACTCGTTTACGTAAGGCATGTTGTTAAGTCTGGCTTCTATCTCTTCTGGATAAATGTTTTGTCCGGTAGATGTAAGCAGCATGTTCTTGCATCTACCTTTAATAAAGATATTCCCTTCTTTATCCTTTATAGCCATATCTCCAGTGTGAAGCCATCCGTTGCTGTCTATAGCCTGGTCGGTAGCCTGCTTGTTTTTATAGTAGCCCAACATTACGTTTGTGCCTCTGCATATAAGTTCACCTGGTATTGTTTCAGGATTGTCCGAAAGTATTTTGGTCTCCATATTTGCCACAGTCTTTCCACACGACTGATATTCTATTTCGTCCCATCTGCTATGGCATATCAGTGGCGCACATTCGGTCATTCCATAAGCTATTGTGTAAGGAAAATTTATCTTTCTAAGGAATGATTCTATTTCAGGGTTAAACGGTGCTCCTCCTATTACTATTTCAATGAAGTTGCCTCCGAATACCTCCATAGCCTTTTCTCTGATAATATCTTTAATCTTGTCGCTTATGATAGGAAGGTTCAATATCAGTTTGCCCAGCTTGTTGTCTACTTTTGGCAGTATGTTCTTCTTTATGATTTTTTCTACTATCAAAGGTACACAGGCTATTACTTTCGGGCGGATTTCGGCAAACGATTCTGCTATTATTTTAGGACTAGGCATACGTGTGAGGAACCATAGATGTGCTCCTGCTGTTATGCCATAGATGAAGTCGAATACGAGTCCGAATATATGTCCAAGTGGAAGCATTGATACAATGCTGTCGCCGGCTTTCAGGCCTACCTTGTTGTGTATATGGGTAATATTCGATGTTATTGCTCTATACGGCAGCATCACCCCCTTAGAGTATCCTGTAGTACCTGATGTGTAATTTATAATAGCCGGATCTTCAGGATTTTCTTTTTTGTATCCAACATTTTCTGCTCTGAACCTACATGGATGTTTTTTCCCGAATTCTTCGTTCAGATGTTCTGTGGCATAAGTCAGTTTCTCTGACCTGCTCACTACGACCTCCAGATTCTTTAATTCAATAATCCCTTCCAGCAAAGGCATGAATTCTTCATTCAGGTTTTCCCATATCTGGTCTCCTGCAAAAAGCATACGGGCCTCAGAATGGTTTACTATATTATGAATATTGTCAGGCTTGAATTCATGCAAAATAGGTACTGCTACACATCCGTATGTAATGGTAGCAAGAAAACATGCAGTCCAGTTTGCACTGTTTCTTCCGCATATTGCAATTTTGTCTTTAGGGTTTATACCTGCGTGTTGAAAAACGATATGAATTTTTTCTATTTTTCTTGCAACATCTTTATATTGAAAAGTGACACCTTTGTAGTCTGTAAGAGCATCTTTATCCCAATTTTTCTGGATGCTGCTTTCTATTAATTGTATGAGGCTTTTGTCTGATTCCATGTTGTAATTATTGCACACTATTCGTGATTTTGTGCGCAAAAATAATAAAACTTATCAAATTTATATGGATTTATTTACCTTATTTTGCTTATAAAATACAATCAATCATATTAATAAAATGGATGTAAGCCGTTTCTTATATCCTGTAAATCCACAAAAAAGACTACCTGCATAATAAATAACCGAGTCCGAGGGTATTGTTTGTTTACCTTTTGATGTTGACTTTTATCTATTGGTCCGGTTGCTTCATAGAATGCATGGGCAGTTGTGGATATTCTTGTCTATGATGCCCACAACTGCCCATGAGGGATTTATATGAGAAATCTATGTTGTCATAAGTTACATACGGTTTATTGCATCCTGTCCTGCTCCTGTACCTTTATACTTGCTTTTGGCGGCATTAAACTTGTAGCGCACTGTAAGGCTGAATGATCGTGTGTCACTCCAGGATAAATCCTTTATTTGTGCACTTTCCATATAAAGAAGAGCTTCCTGCTTGCAACCTAATAACAAGTCGTTTGCACGTGCTTCTATGCTTAATGCATCATTGAAAAAGGATTTCTGTAATCCTATGTTCAAAGTATATTGTGGACGTTTGAGGGTGATGTTCTGAACTTGACCACGACTTTGATAATTAAAATCGGCAGAGAGAAGAAATCCAACAGGAAGAGTAAAGGTGTTGTTTAAGGAACCTACAAAAAGTGGATTGTTATAGGTTCTTTTCTGACTGGCTGCATCCAGCGAGAACCATTGTTTCATTACAATTGCACTGGCATTAAGATTCCATATACCTATCGAAGGTGAAGCCGCCAGCATTACTGTCAGACTGGGTAGACGGTCGTGGTTGATATAGTTAATCAAAGTAGTAGCCGACTGATTATTTACTTGTGTACCCCAATAAAGGATATAGTCCTTGACCACTTTGTAGCTTGCCATTGCCTGAAAGAACCGCCATACGCCAACAGCGGTTATATCGTGCGTAACACTTGGTTTCAGAAGTGGATTTCCAGTTTGCCATGTAAATCTGTTGGCATAAGTGATATTATTTCTTAACTGACTGTAGTTGGGACGCTGTGTTTTTGCTGCATAGCTGACTTGAAATTGTACTTTCCCAATTTGCCCGTTCACAGATGCATTAGGAAAGACGTTATTATAGACACGACTTTGTTCGGGTATAAATGTACTATTTTCAAAATAATCAAAATCCACATGTTCATATCGCAAGCCGACGTTTGCCTGACCGAATGGTAAAGGATGGCTGTACTGTGCATATCCGGCAAGATTCTGTTCGCGGATGCGGGTGTAGGTTGTAGGTACATATCTTTCTTGATTTACATAATCATCATGCCGGTCGGCATAGGTATATTCTCCTCCCACGGAGATACTTCCTCCCCACAACGGATGAGTGTATGAAGCTTTGGTGGCAGCAAGCTGATTTTCCACCCTGTTATCAGAAGTTACAATACGGTCTTCATGATCCTGGCTATTCTCCGTATTAAGAGTATATTGCGTGTATGTATTGCCGTAATAGTCGGCATCCCAGGTAAGTTCTCCTTTGCCTATTTGGCCGGAATAGTAAATATTAAGCTGATGCTCCGGTTGTGATTTAGCACTGGCATCTATTGTATTATGTAAAATATCGTAAGGCAAACGATTGGCCTGAATCTCGCTATCAAAAGCCGTAATCATATCTGTATGCAGGGTTTTGCTCACATCATAGCGTACACCTATGGAATGATACTCATTAAAATCATAATTGAACCCGATGCGTCCGTCTATACTGCGAGAATTGGTATTAGAGTGCTGATTATTCTTTTGTGTCCATATGGTATCGGTAAAGGTTGTTTGCTCCATAATGTCGTTTTGCAAGGTGGTAGTTTTATCAAAACGTACCATACCGAAAATATCAAGGCCATTATGCCGATAGTTTACATCGGCTTGCTCAATAAAGTCTGAATTTTGAGACTGATCATAGGAACTGCGCAAACTCACTCCAAATCCATCACCTTGTCGTTTGACAGTACGGATACGAACAACTGCCCCTACTGTTGCATCATAACGGGCACCGGGATTACGAACAACTTCTACACTTTTAATTTCCTCCGATGTCAGTTGGTCCAGTTCAGCAAAATCACGTAATTTTCTACCGTTAATATAGATAAGCGGTGAGCCCTTGCCCAATACTTCAAACCCATCAGTCTTTTTTTGTAAACCGGGTATATGCGCCAATACATCTTCAGCTGTTCCGGCTTTAGAGAGGACTGTACCCTGCACATTGGTTTCCAAAGCATCATTCTTCATTCTTGTCACAGGTAGATTAGCTTTTACCACCACTTCACCAAGCATATGTGCATCCGACACGAGCTGCACGATACCGACATTGGCAGTAGTAACTGGTTTATACACTGTCTTATATCCTATGGAAGATATTTTCATTATTTGGTTCTCTGATTTTGTTTCCAACTTAAAAGTCCCGTCCTCACTACTGATAGTACCCCTCACAAAAGCCGAATCTGGCAGTGACAGTAGCACCACGTTGGCGTATGGTAACGGTTGGTTGTTCTCGTCAATCAGTTTCCCGCTAATGGTTTGTGCGGATAAACTTACAGGAAAAATGATTCCGTTAAGTCCTAAAAAAATATTAATAAGTTTCATCGTGTGATAGTTTTAGTTTTCTGTTGTAAAAATTTATACCTTTTGAAGCAATTACACTATTTCTACTTCTGGATACACAGCATTAATGTAACAGGGGATAAACAATCCTACTTTCATAAATCTTTAATTTTGTTCCTGTATATACTTTCCGTATATATCTGATTAATACATATATAATCGCATGTTGCAGATGATATCTAATCCGATAATGGATTCGGTAGTATCTGTAATAGTCATAAAAATGACATCTCTGTAATTCATAGAAACGCTCTTCCTATGTCGGAGATTGCACTATTCTTTTTACAAACTTACAAAATATTCTTATTCTGTGGCAAGATGTTTTCTTTTTTCTATTAAAATTTCTTTTTCTGTTGCAGAGTCCAACAGCAAATGCAACGTTAGTAAAAATTTTTGAAGAAGCAAGCC
>JAHHQV010000004.1 GCA_020026175.1 Phocaeicola sp.
TATACGGAATGAATGGAATGCAATGGTCAACATCTTCAACTATGGAGATACAAAGCGGAGACGCTTACCATCCAAACGCAATTCACGATTCTCTGACTCAAATAGTTGATTATAACGACGCTTATGGTATCGGGACAACTTGTTCATTGTAAAATTCTTATTCTCTGCAAATTTAAGATTCTGGAACCATATAAACAATTGTACTACAATGTTTTAATTTATAGAACTCCTCATAATACTAAACATTGGCATAGACTAACACACAATATACAATTATAACAAATTTTATTCTGCAAAGTTACTCATTACCACGAACATACCAAAAAGAAATCAACAATTTTACGCAAAACATCGCAAAAACGAATGAAAAAACATAATAAAACCATAATAATTTCTTCAAATCAATAGTAAAGATATAGTATAACGACAAGTCGCATTCTATATTCAAAGATTGTGAATATAAAAACAAAGACTTTAATTTCATATTCATAATCTTCATTTATAAATTTAAAGACTCTAATCAAACATTACTACAAGGCGTTAGTATTTTTACACATTATATTCCTATAAGAAAAGCCTGTCCTGGTAAACATATGATTTGAAGATTTGAAAAAGAACCTGAAACTGATTATAATCTTTGAGTCCACTACAAAAAGTGTTATTTTGACAGAAATTAACACCCTACAGATACTTCTGAGAGGAGATAAAATTGGGAAAATGTACTTTTTAAAGAGGACTCATCTTTTATTTACAGAATGTCAATTTATACCATCTAAGAAGGAGCTATCAAATCTTGACATCATCTGAAAAAATATTCTGTCAAAGTATTATTATACATAAAATATTCAAGATAATTCCCTTTTTAAAGTTAACGTATATTAATATCTTACATTTTTAGCACCAAAACAGTTGTTCTTCAATAAAATTACCATAACTTTGTCTTTGTTTAAAAACTTTGGACTTAAAGAACATACAGCTTATGAAAACACATTCTATTTATAAGCCCTCACTATTCTTTAAACCATGTTATTTTTTACTTATTTATTAAACTAAAAATCTATGCTAAGACGTTTAGACTTAATGTATTACGCTCTCCTTATAGGGGGGGGGGGGGATAGGAACAGCATCAGCAGCTCCTATGCCAGAATTAGCTCTTACAGAAGCTTTACAGCAGAATGGACAATGTAATGGTTTTGTAAAAGACAAGACAGGCGAACCGGTAATTGGCGCATCCGTAGTGGTAAAAGGCACTAACAATGGTACTATTACAGGTTTTGATGGTGAATTCAATATCTCTAATGTTAAAAAAGGAGATATTATTCAGATTTCTTTCGTAGGTTTCAAAACCATTGAAACCAAATGGACAGGAGTTCCATTGGAAGTAACCTTATCGGAAGATACAGAGTTACTGGATGAAGTTGTTGTTGTGGGTTACGGCAGTACTACAAAGCGAGACATGATCGCTTCTGTATCAACAGTCAAAGCCGAACAAATATCCAATATCCCAGCCACAAACATAGCTCAAGGATTGGCAGGACGTTCTCCTGGATTGATTGTAACAGCAAATGGTGGTGGAATCAACTCAACTCCAAGCATAAGTATACGTGGCGGTGGAGAACCTCTATACGTAATAGACGGCATAATTCGTAGCAAAGATGATTTTGTAAACTTATCGCCAGACGACATAAATGCAATGTCTATATTAAAAGACGCTTCCGCAACAGCAGTTTATGGATCACGTGCATCAAATGGTATTATTCAGGTAACGACTAAAGGAGGTAAAGAAGGTAAAGCATCCATTGAATATGATTTCAATGCAAGTTTTGCACAGCCAAGTATATGGCCTGAGACCATGAATACATGGGATCGTGCACATTATGCAAACATCGGACGTCAGAATGACGGATTAGATCCTATATATTCGGACGAAGCTATCCAAGCAATGAAAGATGGTTCAGACCCATTAACCTATAACAATACAAAATGGAGAGATTTAGTCCTTAGGAACTGGGCTCCTCAGATGAAGCATACAGTAAGAATAAACGGAGGAACTGAGAACAATAAATATTATGTTTCTTTAGGGCGAATTGACCAAAATTCACTTTATAAGAGTGATACTCACTGGATGAAACGTACCAACTTCCGTTTGGCCAACTCTGCATTCATCAAAAGTATAGGTCTTCATGTAAATACATCTATTGACGGTTATGTCCAGATACAAAACCATCCTTATACTTCTTCAGCCAGTGGTTATTATCAAGTATTCTCACATATCAACAATCAGAATCCACTAAAGCCAGGAATCAACAAACATGGTTTACCATACATGATTCAAGATAACCCTGTGGCCGAGACAGCTTCTGATGCAGGATTTGTCAAGAACAAAAACAACGTTATCAATGGTAAAGGCGAATTGGTATGGGATTGTCTATGGGTAGAAGGATTGAAAGTCCGAGCTGCTTCAAACTATCGTCATTATTCACAGACCATTAAGAGCTGGCGTAAAGATGCTGCAAAATACGATTGGGACAGTACAACTCCACAGTATGACAACAAGCCATTGTTAAAGCATGATGCAAATACAGGCTACTCGTTTACCAATCAGATTTTCCTAGATTATAGTAACACATTCGGGAATCATAGCATATCTGTTTTGGGTGGATTCGAACAATATTATGAAAGGACAGAAGGCTATTGGTCAAGACGCGAAGATTACACTTTCGATATTCCACAAATGAGTGTAGGAGATGTCAACTCTCAAACCAATGATGGATGGGAAGCAGAATTAGGTCGTGCAGCATGGATAGGACAGTTGAAATACAACTACAAGAACAAATACTATGCAGAAGGAAGTATCCGTTATGACGGTTCTGACCGCTTTGCTCCTGGCAAACGTTGGGGTGCATTTTTCAGCGGCTCCCTTGGCTGGGTTATTACAGAAGAAAAATTCATGCAGGATCTTGTAAAAAAGAACATTTTAAACTCTCTGAAACTTAGAGCATCTTATGGTGAGACAGGTTTGGACTCTGACGCCGGTCGTTTCCAATATATGACTACTTACAATTTGGACCCTTATGCTCTGGTAGTAAACGGCAAATATGTTCCAGGATTTTCAGAAGGCAACCTTCCTTCTCCTGATTTAACATGGTATACAACCAGACAGTTTGATCTAGGTCTTGACTTTTCTTCTCTAAATAGCCGTCTATATGGTTCTATAGACTACTTTTACTATAGCACTAAAGGATATTTGATGGCTCCTAAAGGTGAAAGCTACCTAAATACAGCTTTAGGTATTGGTCTGCCTAATGTCAAGTCAAATTCCGAGCTTCGCCGAGAAGGATTTGAATTACAATTAGGATGGAGAGACAACATTGGAGATTTCAAATATGACATATCTACCAATATTACATTCTATAACCAATTATGGGCATTAAAGGAAGATGAAGGAGAAACCGCAAGAATGAATCCTTACCATCGTGAACAACAACGATTAATGAACACTTCTGGTTTACGTTTGCAAAACTTAGGGTTCTATCAGAATGCTGAACAGATCTATAATTCGGCAGGTGACCCTAACGCTTTCAACACGGGCTATCTAACAGCAGGTGACATACAGTACAAAGACGTAAATGGTGATGGTCAAATCACAGGAGAAGATATGCGTTTCATTGGCAAATCAGGCGCACCTAGAGGGCAGTTCGGTATCAATATAAATTTGAGTTATAAGGGATTCTATTTGAGTACTCTTTTCCAAGGCTCTACAGCATTCGACAAAAGTATACCAGGCAGTTTGGGCATGCAAACAGGACAAGCAGGTACTTTACCAGTCATGTTTGACCATCAAACAGATTTCTGGACACCAGACAATAGAGATGCCCAATACCCTAGATTGATGTCTAATACAGGTTTGAATAACAACTATAACTACCTAAACAGCGATTTTTGGCTAGTAAATGGCGCTTACCTACGTATGAAAGACTTCCAATTTGGATACGATTTTAAATACAAACTATTAAAAGGCATAAATTGGCTGACTAGAGCAAAGGTAGGTATTTCCGGTCAGAATATTTTTACAATTTCTAAATTGACAAAATATGGTATTGACCCAGAAGGCGATGCTCAAAATTATGGATATCCTGTAGAAAGAACTATTGCATTTACACTTAATTTAGGATTTTAACAAAAAATACTCGTATGAAAAAATATATTAAATTTACATTTGTAGGTTTAGGTTTACTTTCTCTTTCTTCGTGTATAAATACACTGGATACAAAGCCTACACAAACTTTTGAATCTGAAGTCATATGGGGAAACAAAGTTTCTACTGAGGGTTTTATCAACAAGACTTATGATGAAGTTCTTCGTGACGGCTGGGTTCAATGTGTGGATTGGGAAGCACGTACACCAAACTCTGCACAATGTTCACAGGTTGGTGAAGGCATCGACAATGTTGCCACCGAAGCTGGGTTGAACCGTAATAACGACTGGGGTATCAACCGTTTTGGAATCTTGCGCCGTGCCAATATGATTTTAGCAAACGTTGCAGCAAGTAACAGCTTGAATGAGGAAGAAAAAAAGGAATTGATGGCTCACGGCTATTTAATACGTGGTATGATATTCTTTAACCAGGCCCGCAAGATGGGACGCATAGTGCCTGTTACACAAGTATTCAGCATAGCCGACGAAGAGACTGTCAAAATACCTCTTACAGAAAGCCCTGCAGAAAGTTATAAATACATCATTGAAGACTTTAAAAAAGCTATTGAAGGTCTTCCGGCAATCAATGATCCTGGTCTTCCTACAAAATGGGCGGCAGGTGTCTTGTTGAGTAGAGCTGCACTTCAAGCTTATGCTTATACAAATGACAAATCTTATCTGGACATTTGTATTAATGCTGCTAATGAAGTGATCAACAACAGTGGTATAAAATTGACTACATCACAGGGCATGTTCAATGAAACAGACTTATATAACAGTGAAATTCTTTGGGGATTCTATCGTGAAAAAGAAAACACCAAAATTGGTGACTATGCAGAATTGATTCGTACATATCCTAATATTTCGAACGATGATGTCAAAATGACAGGCGGTACTGAATTTTTATGCCCACAAGGTAGAACTTTCGAAGGATGGGCCATTTACTTCCCTACTCAGGATTTAGTAGACCAATTCTTGGTTACTGATGCAAAAACAGGTAACGCATTGCCTTGGTATGAGACTTCACAATTTTTAGACAATGTCAATGTATTAGACGCTTCTTCTATAACAGAGCCAGGACAAGTTGACAAACTAACTCGTACTAATAAAGAAGTAAGAAACATGCCTTCAAAACAAGACTTCTTGCAGTTGAATAAAAACTTTCCAACATTTTTACGTTACGCAAAGTTGAAAGAAGGAGTAAAGAAGGATATCAGTGACATAATGTACGAAAATAGAGACAAGCGTTTCTATACCGCTGTAATTTATGACAAGTGTAATTGGGTAGGCGAGAAAATAGAATTAAACTTTGGCGGTAACTCTTACAGAGGCGTACGTGACCGTGAAGACGGTGGATGGTATAATACTACTACAGGTTACTATTGGAGAAAAAGCAATATTGAAAGCCCTTCACCAAGAGCATTCTTTGATTGTAGAGTAGCCCTTCACTACAACATCTGTCGTCTTGGTGAAGCATATTTGAACCTTGCAGAAGCTTATTTGTGTAAGGGTGAAGTAGCTAAAGCTGTTGAAACAATGAACAATACAAGAACAGTACATGGTGGAATAGCTCCTTCTAAAGCATCATCATTGGAACAGGCTTGGGCTGACTATATTCGTGAGCGTAATTGTGAACTTACTAATGAAAGCGGTGACCTTTATTTCAGCTACTTGCGTTGGGGTAAGTATGGAGGTTATGCCAACCACGGTAGAAAGCCAGGTGACATTATTTATGATTTAGACAAACCTGTATATCAAATACAGATAAACAAAGAACGTAACACTATATTGGTAAATCAGCTTACATTGCTAAACAGTGCATCACGCCAATTTACAGAAAAGCGATACCTGTTCCCTATCAACCAAAGTTGGTTGGACACACGTGCCATATATAATATCAATGATGGTAAAAATGGCGGTCAAAATGAGGGATGGTAAATTAGTGACTAAATGAAAAAAAAGACAATTATGAAAAAATTCTTCAACATATTAGTGGTCATGTTTTTAACTATATTTTCTACTTCTTGTATAAAACATGACTTAGAAGATCTGGATATATATTCTGGAAATGATATAGTGAGCGTACAAGGTATTTATTGGCGTTGGATCGAAGATGAAAAGAATCCAGGTTCAAATGAAAATAAAATATCACAAAAGTCATTGAGTGTAAATGACACAAACATTGACAAAGAAAATGCTACTGCTGATATTAAATTTCAGATACCTTCAAACTTTCCTAAAGATCAAATCAGCAAACTTACAGCCGCTAAATTAGTAGTAATACTTAATATATCTCCAGCTTCTGTTATAGAGCCTGTAGAAGGTGCTCCAAAATTAGGAGTCCCTGGAGATTGGACAAAAAGTAATAAATATAAGGTTACAGCAGCCGATGGTTCTAGCAAAGTCTGGACCGTTACTGTATCTCAAATTAAATAAGTATATATAAAAGTATTTTCCTATATACAGTATTCTTAAAGGGTTCATTGTCTTAATGAACCCTTTTTAGATTTTCATCATATCAAGAAAAACAATATAATCATATTGATGATAATAATACTATAAGGATGTATAGCGAGAAAAGGCTTATAAGAATATTTCTATTTTTAACAACATTAAAGAACATGAAAAGACAAATTAAAAATTGGTTTAGTTCATTATTTATAGTAACGTCGCTACTGTCAGGACAGCAAATGATGGCTCAAAAAGTAATTTTTCCTCAAGAAAAGCAGGCAGGTATTGCCTCTTTAAAAGAAGAGAACGGCATATATACATTAAACAATGAACTTCTAGAAGTTAAATTTAAAACAAAGGACAACCGATTATTTTTTGATGGATGTAATGAATTAGGACTACTTCCCGGCTCAGAATTATTCTGCATACATCTGGCTGACGGCAGAGAAATCCCGGCTTCTGTCATGACTATGAAAAGTGTAGATAAAATAGAACTTAATCCCGTTGAAAATGCAGCAAAAGGCTCTTTAAAATTAAAAGGGAAAGCTATTAAAGCTCACTTTAGCTTTGAGGAGCTTGATATAATATGGCAGGCTGTACTTAGAGATGGTTCCCATTACATACGTACAGAAATGAATATAACAACCCTAAAAGATATTGAGATGAAAGGAATTTTAGCTATGAATTATCGTTTTAACAATAAATTCAGCAACAAAATTCCAGAAGTCACAGGTAACACACGTGGGGCCATTATCTTAAATGATAAAATATTTGCAGGTCTTGAGACTCCAATGGGTATAAATACGGTCGGTTCTGCTCCTACCGTTACAACATCTACACTGAATGGTCTATGGAGCAGACAAACCACATTACGAGCAGGGAAAACATGGAATGTCAGCGCTGTTGTCGGGTTAATCGCAAAAGGCCAGGCACGTCGTTCATTTCTGGCATATAGCGAGCGCGAACGTGCCGTGCCTTGGAGAGCCACTCCTGTTTATATTTCATGGTATGAACTAAACATTGATCGTAATAATTCTAAGGATTATTCTGAGAACATGACCATTAAACAATGTAAAAACGTAATAGACCATTGGAATAAGGATTTCTTCAGAAAATACAAGAAACCTATTAAAGCATTTGTATTTGATGATGGATGGGACGTATACGGATTGTGGACATTCAACAAGAACTTTCCTAATGGATTTAAAGAAGCCGACAAGTCAGCCCGCAAGATGGGTTCAGGTATAGGTGCCTGGTTAGGTCCTGTAGGAGGTTACGGAGAATCCGGTGTCTTTCGTCGAGACTATTGGAAAGACAAGGGTGGTATGCAATTAAGCAACCCGGAATACTATAAAACATTTTTGGATGCATGCAGCAATATGATTAAATCTTATGATTTCCGTTTCTTTAAGTTTGATGGCATAAGTGCCCAAGCCAGTGCCAAAGGGCCAGATGAAGGAGCAATTGGAGATGAGAATGCTGAAGCAATTATCAATATAGAACGAGAAGTTAGAAAAATCAAACCTGATATTTTCCTAAATACAACAGTTGGTACATGGGCTTCTCCTTTTTGGTTTCAATTTACAGATGCCATATGGCGTCAAGAAGCTGACTATATGGAAATAGGTGATCAAGGGACAGATAGAGAACGTTGGATTACATACCGAGATCATCTTATATACAAAAATTATGTAAAGGAATCTCCTATATGCCCTATAAATACTCTTATGACACATGGATTTATTCTGTCAAAGTGGGGAGCTGTTTCAAAGGACATGGATTATGAGGGTATAGTACGCGAGATGCGTTGTGCTTTTGCTTGTGGATCGGGTATGGTAGAACTTTACAGTGATTATGAATTGATGAATTCTATCAACAAAGGTGCTTTATGGAAAGATTTGGCAGAATGTATTGATTGGCAAGAATCAAATGCAGATGTATTGCCTGACATTCACTGGGTAGGCGGAAATCCTTGGGATGGTAAAAAGGCAAATATATATGGATGGGCAGCATGGAACGCAAAAAAAGCCGTACTAACCCTGCGCAACCCTGCAAGTTATGAACAAGAAATAAAACTTACTTTACGTGAAGCTTTGGATATACCTAAGTATATAAATACTTCGATTAAATTAAGCGATGCTTTTTTTCAAGGGAAATTACAAGGTCTAAATATTGATGAAGC
This sequence comes from Phocaeicola sp., assembly GCA_020026175.1. GTDB lineage: Bacteria > Bacteroidota > Bacteroidia > Bacteroidales > Bacteroidaceae > Phocaeicola. Next base: position 8,831 of record JAHHQV010000004.1, read on the forward strand.
TATAGATATTGATAAAGAACTTACTTTGATTCTTCCAAAATCATCTGTATTCATTTATAACGGTATAGACAACAATTCAAAATAAGTTTTATAGGTTGTGTCGATAATTCGACACAACCTATTTTTTTGCCAGATAGTCTTATAACAAAGAATATACATCTACTTTAAATAACGCATTTATCAGCACAAATACAGCAAATCTAGTAATCTCCATTCATAGTTTATAATCTTTTAAAAATCAATTTAAAATAATACACTTTTATTTTTATCGCTATAATAATGAACGGTATAAGCATAATTTTATATAAAACTGATAGAAATGTTCTGATAAGAAAAAAAAACTTCCTACTTTTGCAACTTGTAATAAAATTGTAAAAAAGTACACATTTGCAAATGAAAATAAGAATTCTACCTTTGATTACAGCTGCACTGATGCTTGCAAGCTCTTTTTTGTCTTCATGTCTGAAGAACGATTATGAAGAATTTGATTTCCCTTCGTCATCAAGTATCAACTCTTTCTCTTTAGGGACTTTGAGACAGACTATTTTCGGCAAAGACTCTAAAGGAAATGACAGTATCTATACCGACACTGTGAGCTATGCAAAAATACCGTTTGTCATTGACCAGATAAACAGAAAAATATATAATAAAGAATATCTTCCGCACACAGTTGATATATCCAAAGCTCTTGTAAGAATAACGTCTGATACGGAATTAATCTGTTTCAATTACCAAAAAGACCCTTTCAAGAACAATGACTCTATATTGAGACCTACAGATTCACTCGACCTTTCAAGGGGATTGACCCTACATGTCATGACCTACAGCCCTACCTACAAGACTTTCAAGAAGGGAAAACCTTATAGCGTGAATATAAACGTCTACAAGAACAATCCTGACTCTATGGTGTGGAAACATTTTGAAAACACAGCTCTACCTGAACTTACAGTGCAGAAAGCTGTATATGCAAACAACAAACTATATGTATCAGGCAACGGAACAATATATTCTGTAACTGCCGAAAACGGCGAGATTATCGGCAACTGGAGTGAAGAAAACGGAACACAGGACAATGTAAGTTCTATTCTTGCTTTCAATAACGACATATATTATGTGGCAGACAACAAGCTTTTCTGCTTGAGCAACAATACACAATTGGGAGAAAGCAGCAATCTTGACGTACTTGTTTCTGCTACCCAAGACTCTATAATGGCATATACCACAGACAAAAAGATAGTTTCTCTTGACAAAAACGGCATGGCAGGCAAAAAGACCGTTTCTTCTGATTTTGACTTCAAGAGACAGTTTTATGCAATATCATGCAAGGCTATACACAACAACAGGTTGTGGAGAACTACAGTAATGAGCAATTCGGCACAAGACTCTACTGCAAATGTATTCAGCTATATCAGCAGCGAAAAGAACATGTCGAAACTTACTCCTAACAACCCTGTGACTTGTCCTGACATGGAAAATGTATCTATGATAAATTATAACGGCAAGTTTTATGCGTTCGGAGGTAAATTCAAAGACAAAGTAAAACCGTTCGAAAACTTCTATTTCTCTAACAACAACGGTTTTGACTGGAGAATAGAGCCGAACAAATATATGAAATTCGAGCCTAAAGTAGCAGAACTATATAACAATGAGCCATACGCATGTGTAGTAGAGACCAACTACGAAGGCAAGGAAAGCTTCATATGGTTTATATGGCACAACGGCAAGATAAGCCGGGCAAACCTTAACAAGTATGCGCCAAACAAATAATTCTCTACCATTGAAATAAAACGATTATGCAATATTTAGAAAAAATAGATAAGTCCAGAATCCCCGTCCATATAGCCATAATAATGGATGGAAACGGAAGATGGGCTAAAGAAAAAGGACAGGCACGCACCTTCGGCCACCAAGCCGGAGCGGAAACGGTGCATATCATTGCAGAGGAAGCTGCAAATTTAGGGGTAAAATTCCTAACCTTGTACACTTTCTCTACAGAAAACTGGAACAGGCCTGCCGATGAAGTGGCTGCACTCATGAGCCTTCTGATAGACTCTATCGAGGAGGAGACTTTCATGAAAAACAATATCAGTTTCAGAATAATAGGAGACAACAGCAGATTGCCACAAGCTGTAATGGAACGCCTGAACAAGTGTATAGAACGTACTTCGAGAAATACAGGTATGTGCCTTACTCTTGCTTTGAGCTATTCTTCGAGATGGGAACTTACACAAGCCGTGAAGAATATAGCGACAAAGGTAAAGAACAATGAATTGTCTGTAGATGATATATATGATATAACAATAGACGAAAATCTGGCAACAAGCTACATGCCGGACCCGGAACTTCTTATCAGAACAGGAGGCGAATTAAGACTGAGCAACTATCTGCTATGGCAGTGTGCCTACACAGAACTTTACTTCTGCGACACTTTCTGGCCCGACTTCAGAGAAGAAGAATTCCACAAAGCAATTTATAACTATCAGAACAGGGAACGCCGTTTTGGCAAAACTAGTGAACAATTATAACATTAAGCAATGAGAGACCGTCTTTTACTCATAACTATGATGACTATGGGTGCATCGTTCATGTATAATGAAGGGTATGCCCAAGAAAACAATACGGAAAACGACAAGCCGGTTATACTATACAACGGCTTTCCGAAAAAATATGAAATTGCCGAAATAAAGGTAGATGGAGTGAAAAACTACGAAGACTATGTACTTGTGGGTATATCAGGACTTGCAGTAGGACAAACCATAACCGTACCGGGAGATGACATTACCGACGCCATAAAGAAATATTGGAGACATGGCCTGTTCTCGGATGTGAAAATATCTGCCGACAAAATTGTAGACAACAAAATCTACCTTCATATACAGCTACGACAACGCCCACGTATTACCGATATACGTTTCCACGGAATAAAGAAGAGCGAGAAAGAAGATCTTCAGGCAAAACTGGGACTGGTGAAAGGTAGCCAGATTTCACCCAACTCGATTGACAGGGCAAAAATTATAATAAAGAAGCACTTTGATGAAAAGGGTTTTAAAAATGCGGAAGTCAACATTATAGAAAGAGAAGACACTGCCAATGTGGAGCAGGTTTTTGTGGATGTAAACATTGATAAAAAGGAAAAAATCAAAGTTCATAAGATTACAATTGACGGAAATACTATCTTGAGCGACAAGAAACTCAAGAAAGTGATGAAGAAAACCAACGAGAAAGGTAGACTCGTAAATCTATTCCGCACAAAGAAGTTCATCAACGAAAAATATGAGGAAGACAAAAAACTCATTATAGACAAGTATAACGAACTTGGCTATCGTGATGCCATGATAGTGGAAGACAGCGTTTCTTCGTATGACGACAAGACCGTGAATGTATATATGAAAATATATGAAGGTCAGAAGTATTATTTGAGAGACATCACATGGGTGGGTAATATCGTTTTCCCTTCCGACTTGCTGAGCGAACAGCTGAGAATGAAGAAAGGGGATGTGTATAACCAGAAACTCCTTAATGAACGTATAAGCGGAGACGAAGATGCCATAGGTAACAACTACTACAACAGAGGTTACGTGTTTTATAGCCTTGACCCGGTTGAAGTGAATATCGACAACGACTCTATCGACCTCGAAATGCGTATCACCGAAGGTCCTCAGGCTACGATAAGCCATGTAAGGATAAACGGTAATGACAGGCTTTATGAAAATATCGTTCGACGTGAATTGAGAACCCGTCCGGGTGACCTCTTCAGCAAGGAGGCTCTTGAACGTTCTTATCGTGAAATTGCACAGATGGGACACTTCAACCCTGAAAATATTGATCCGGGAGTGAAACCAAATCCACAAGACGGTACTGTAGACATCAACTGGGGACTTGAATCGAAAGCAAACGACCAGGTTGAGTTCTCGGCAGGATGGGGACAGACAGGTGTCATAGGTAAGCTGAGCCTGAAATTTACAAACTTCTCGTTTGCCAACCTGTTCAGAAAGAACAAGAACTACAGAGGTATACTTCCTCAGGGAGACGGACAGACACTTACTATAAGCGGACAGACCAACGGTAAATACTACCAGTCGTACAGTGTATCGTTCTTCGACCCTTGGTTCGGTGGAAAACGACCTACTTCGTTCTCTGTATCGGCATTCTACTCAATACAGACCGACGTAAGCAGCCAGTACTACAACAATGCATTCATGAGCAACATACATAATATATTAGGAGGAAATGGTATATACAACAGCTATTACAACAACTACGAAGCATACCTTAACCCAGACAAGATGATGAAGATGTTTGGAGTAACTGTAGGTTGGGGTAAACGCTTGAGATGGCCAGACGACTACTTTACCATATCAGCAGAATTGTCTTACCAGAGATTTATGCTGAAAGACTGGAGTTATCTGTATATCAAGCTAAACAACGGCGAATACATGAATACAGGAAACAGCAACAACTTGAACCTGAACCTGACATTGTCGCGCAACTCTACCGACAACCCTATCTTCCCAAGACATGGTTCGGAATTCTCGGCTTCGGTGGCACTTACTCCTCCATATTCGTTGTTCAGCAATAAGGACTACTCTACTTATGGCAAAGACAACTACGACGAGGCTGCCAGCATGTATAAATGGATAGAATACCACAAATGGAAATTCAAAGCCAAGACCTATACAGCACTGTTGCCTATAAAGAAATGTCCTGTTATCATGACACGTACAGAGTTCGGTATATTGGGACACTACAACAAATACAAGCGTTCGCCATTCGAAACCTTCTATATGGGTGGTGACGGTATGACAGGATACAGTTATAACTATGCATCCGAAACTATTGCACTGAGAGGTTATGAAAACGGAGCACTTACTCCTTATGGTAGCGAAGGATATGCCTACATAAGACTGGGAGCCGAATTGCGTTATCCGCTTATGCTGGAAAACTCTACAAGCATCTACGCATTGGGATTCCTCGAAGCAGGTAATGCATGGACAAAAGTAGGCGACTTCAATCCATTCAAGCTGAAACGCTCTGCCGGTGTGGGTGTACGTATCTTCCTTCCTATGATTGGTATGATGGGTATCGACTGGGCATATGGTTTCGACAAGATAAACGGTTCTATGCAGTATAGCGGAAGCCAGTTCCACTTTATTATCGGTCAGGAATTCTAATTCCTGACCGCAAAAGCGGAAGACTAAATATAAACCATTTAAAATCGGAAAATTATGAAGAAGATTATTTTATCTTTGATGTTGTTGATTTCAACTATGGCAATCAATGCACAGAAATTCGTTCTTATTGATATGGAATATATTATGAAGAATATCCCTGCATATGAACAAGCCACCAAGCAAATGGACAGTCTGACAAAACAATGGCAAAAAACAATCGAAGCCAAATCGAACGAAGCCAAAAGCCTGTATGAAGACTATCAGAAATCAGCATCCAGACTTAATGACCAGCAAAGGGCTGCTAAAGAGAAAGCTATCATGGACAAAGAAAAAGAAGCAGCCGAACTAAGGCAGAAATATTTCGGTCCGGAAGGAGAAGTGATGAAGAAAAAAGAGGAACTGATAACTCCTATAGAAAACTCTATATACGATGCTGTAAAAGCTATCGCAACTCAAAAAGGATATGACGCAGTTATAGACCGGGCATCAAACCAAAGTATGATATTTGCCTCTCCACGTATTGATATTAGCAATGAAGTTCTTTCAAAATTAGGATATTCAAAATAATTTCCTACATTTGCAACCGAAAGGAAAATAATAGAAACTTTGGATTATTAATAAATAAAAAATAGATTAAATATTATGTTGAAAAAATTAGCACTAGTAATCATGCTTATTGCACCAATGAGCATATTCGCACAGAAATTCGGTTATTTCAAATCAGAAGCAATCATCCCTGTAATGCCCGAATACGCAAAGTCACAGAATGATATAGAAGCTTTAAGAAAACAATACGAAGACGAAATAAAACGTGCATCAGACGAATTCAGCAAGAAATTCGCCGCTTTCCAAAAAGAACAGAAGAGCCTTCCTCAGAATATCCTTGAACGCAGACAGAAAGAACTTCAGGACTTGCAGGAAAAAGCAATGCAGTTCCAGCAGGATGCTCAGCAGCAGTTGGAAAAAGCATATAGAGACATGATGACTCCTATATACGAAAAGATGGAAAAGGCTGCAAAAACCGTTTCTAAAGCCGGAGGATACACTATGGTATTCGACATGAACCGTACTGACATCCCTTACGTAGACGAAGCTCAGGTGAAAGATATAACAAACGATATCAAGACTAATATGGGTATCAGCCTTACAGCTGCCCCATATGTGCCACAGACTCCTGCTCCAGCAGCACCTGTAGCACCAGTAAAATAAAAAACAATAGTATATAATACATAGTGAGGAATCTGTAAACAATGCCGTGGACAGATTCCTCACTCTTTTTATCAACAATACAAATCATTATCATGTCATACTTTAAGATACCATCGAAAGGACCTATAGGAGTGTTCGACTCAGGATATGGGGGACTTACTATACTGAAGGAAATAAAAAAACTCATGCCCGAATACGATTATCTGTATTTGGGAGATAATGCACGCACACCTTATGGTACAAGGTCTTTTGAAGTTGTGTATGGATTTACATTGCAAGCCGTAAGAAAACTATTCGATATGGGCTGTCCTTTGGTAATATTGGCATGTAATACTGCATCGGCCAAAGCACTTAGAAGCATACAGCAGAAAGACCTGCCATATTTGGACAATACGCGCCGTGTGCTAGGCGTTATACGCCCTACGGTAGAATGTATAGGAAATATGACTAAAACAAGACACATCGGAATTCTGGCTACTTCGGGCACTATAAAATCGGAGTCATATCCTATGGAGATAAAGAAACTGTACCCCGACATCAGTGTTACCGGCATGGCATGCCCTATGTGGGTTCCGTTGGTAGAAAACAATGAATCAGACTCGGAAGGAGCTGATTATTTCGTAAAAAAATATATAGGCAATCTGCTGGATAAAGACTCCGAGATAGATACCATCATACTGGGATGTACGCATTATCCCCTACTAATAAACAATATAAGACGATTTACACCGAATCATATTAAACTTATCACGCAGGGAGAATATGTAGCAGAGAGCCTGAAAAACTATCTGTACAGACATCCTGAAATAGAAGAGAGATGTATAAAAAAAGGCAGTTGCAATTTCATCACGACTGAATCTGTAGAAAAATTCAAGGAGTCGGCTTCGATATTTCTTCAGGAAGATATTGAGGTAAGGAGTGTTACTCTGGAGTAAGGTACATCAGTCTAGAAGGCGGCGGCTGAGATACCTTACCGGATACCATACCGACAGAAATCCTACCACAATGACTGTAACAAATACTGCTACCACATCCCATACATGAACACTTACGGGATATGCATCAACTATAAAATTGCCTGCATTGCCCAATGATATTATACCATATTCCTGTTGAAGCATGCATAATGCCAATCCTGCCACTACTCCAGCTACGGCTCCTATAAGTGTTATCATCCTTCCTTCAAAAAGAAATATCTTTATTATACAGTTGTCATCGGCACCAAGGTTTCTTAATGTCTTAACATTTTCCTTTTTGTCCATTATAAGCATCGACAATGAACCTATGACATTAAAGCAGGCTATCATAAGTATAAATGTAAGGAAAAGATATGATATGAGTTTCTCTATCTCCATAATACGGAAAGTATCTGCCTGTTGTTCATATCTGTCTTGAACGATGAAATCATTGCCGAGGATAGAGTTTATCTTATTCTTGAAGTCCTCTTCATCGGCACTGTTTTTCAGTTTCAGATTGACAGAAGATACCTCTGTCGTATATTGGAAGAGTTTTCGGGCAAACTCAATAGATGTTATTATATATGACGAATCGTATTTCTCCTGATTTACGGTAAACGTAAGTCCCGAAGAGAACAAGCGACCCTTGACAAAGCTTGCTGCCGGATTTGCCGTATTGATTTTTGCACCACGCTTTGGTGCATATATTTCAAGAGGATCGAGAAATTTTATTCCAGAGCCCAAAGTAGACAACAACTGAAGACCTGGAATGGCATAATCTGCCACTTCATCGTGAAGCACAAGCTCGCCACGACCGAACAATATACTGTCAATAGGAGTAAGTCTATCGTAAGTCTCGTCTACCCCACGTATGACCGCCATTGCCTGACGGTCTTTGTATTGCACCATTGCATTGTCTTCTATAGCCTCTGTAAATACATCCACCTCGGACATATTCTTTATTTGCAGGATACGCTCATCCTGTCCGTCGAATACCTTGGCTTTTGCAGCCGTTATCTTAATCTGCGGATCGAAAGCCGTGAAGAATGTAGCTACCAAATCCTTAAAGCCATTAAATACAGAAAGTGTGCAGACCATTGCCAATGTGGCCAATGAGACTCCGCACACAGATATACCGGAAATCACATTAATGGCATTATGTGACTTCTTGGAAAACAGATACCTTCCAGCAATATAAAAAGGGAAATTCACTTGTTATTGTTTAAGAAGTTTATCTATCTTATCAGCATAGTCCAAAGAATCGTCTACGAAAAACTTCAGTTCGGGAATGATACGCAACTGATGACGTACTCTATTACCCAATTCAAAACGAATGGCCTTTGAATTATCATTTATATTCTTTACTATCTCCTCTCCTCTTTCTGAGGGGAAAACACTTAAATAAGCACGTACATAACTCATATCCTGACTGATACGAACAATGCTTACAGATACCAGTACACCTGTCATAGACTTGGTCTGCATCAAGAAAATCTCACTGAGTTCTTTCTGTATAAGTCTGGCTATCTTATTTTGTCTGGTTGTTTCCATTATATAAAAAATATGATTATTTCTTTCTTATGATTGTAAGTCCGTCACGCAATGGAAGAATCACTTTCTCCACTCTTTCATCGGCTGCCACCAAATCATTGAAATTCTTTATACCTATAGTCTGCAAATCAGTGTGGTGAGGTTTTTCCTCCAACACATGTCCATCCCACAAAGTATTGTCGGCAAGTATATATCCACCATGACGTAGTTTTTTAAGAATCATCTCGTAATATTCCACATAATAGCGCTTGTTACCATCCATAAATGCCATATCAAACACGATATCCATTTCGGGAACCATATCAAGAGCATCACCTATATAGAACCGTATTTTGTCGGTATAAGGAGAATTTTCAAGCCACGGCCGTGTAAAATCTTCTTGCTCGTCGTTTATCTCGAAAGTATGAAGCATGGCTCCTTCTTCCAGACCTTCGGCAAGACATAAGGCCGAATAACCGCTATAAGTTCCTATTTCCAAGATTTGCTTAGGGCGTATCATTTCTACAAACATCTTCAGCATACGTCCTTGCAGATGCCCTGAAGCCATACGGGGACGCAACAGTTTTACGTGCGTCGCCCTATATAATGCCTTCAAGTAATCTCCTTCCTCGTCAATATGGCGAAGTATATATTCGTCCAAAGCGTCCGTTTCCTTCATAATTAAAGATAACGGTTCTTATTTGGCAAAACGTAGTCTTCTGCATGGTCAAGAACATCCTTCACCTGATTGATTTCGAGGAATGAAGTCTTAGTACCTGCCTTACCACCACTTAGATATGCCACCATATCACTTTCAGAAAGTACTCCATCGGCAAGAAGCTTGCGAAGAGCAGTAAAGTAATAATCCTGTCCGTTTGCTTTTTCTGGCATATAGATAGCTTCAACTCCATAAGAAAGAGCAAGATGACGCATTGTCTTTTCCTTGTAACAGATGGCCAATACAGGATATTTGCCACGATATGCAGCCAAGCTGCGAGCTGTAAGTCCGCTGAAACTGTCGGTAATGATAGCACGTATAGGCATCAGAGTAGTAGAACGTACTGCAGATTTAGCAAGGAATCCTGTAACATCTGCATTTTCCGGTGTAAGACGGATATGGATGTCGTTTTCTTCCATCTTGTCCTTTTCTGCCTGAGCAGCAATCTTAGCCATAGTCTTGACAGCTTCTACAGGGTATTTACCATATGCTGTTTCGCCGCTAAGCATCAAGGCATCTGTACGATAATAAATAGCATTAGCAATGTCTGTAACCTCAGCACGTGTAGGGCGAGGATTGTTTATCATTGTGTGAAGCATCTGTGTAGCAACGATAACCGGTTTGCGGGCATGGATACACTTCTTGATAAGCTGACGCTGTATTCCAGGGATACGTTCTTGTGCAACTTCAATACCAAGGTCACCACGAGCTACCATAACTCCGTCTGCAACTTCAAGTATTTCGTCTATATTGTCAACACCTTCCTGGTTTTCTATCTTTGCAATAATCTTTATGTCGCTATTATGAGCATCCAGAATTTCACGGATGTCGAGAACATCCTGACGGTTACGTACAAATGAGTGAGCGATGAAATCAATGTCCTTCTCTATAGCATAAAGGATATTGTTGCGATCCTTTTCTGTCAAAGAAGGAAGATTGATACGTACTCCTGGTACATTCACACTTTTACGGCTGCCAAGTGTAGCATCATTCTGCACTTCACAGAACAATGTAGTCTCATTCTTGTCAACAACAAGAAGAGCCAACTCTCCATCGTCAATAAGAACAGAAGAACCTACCGACAAGTCTCTGACAAAATTTTTATAACTTACAGCGATGCATCCTTTAGTTGTTTCCTGTTCAGGATTTCCTACAATCTGAACTTTGTCACCAATCTTATAATCAATCGGACCTTCAGCGCTGGCTGTTGTACGCACTTCAGGACCTTTTGTATCCATCAAGATAGCAATACGATTTGAGACTTCACGCACATTTGCAATCAATTTCTCGAAACCTTCGCGGTTTGCATGAGCCGTATTCATACGTACAACATTCATGCCTGCATTAAAAAGGTCTCTGATAAAATCCACTTCACAGCGTAAATCTGAAATGGAAGCAACGATTTTTGTTTGTTTGAGCATCATAATTAAAATACTAACTAATATGTTATTATATTATTTTTACTTTTTAGAATTTAAAATAGCCTCTACGGCCAATCTATAAGAATCCAATCCAAATCCGCATATAACACCTTTGCACGCACATGATATCATGGACTTGTGTCTGAATTCTTCTCTGGAATGAACATTTGAAATATGCACCTCAATAGTAGGAGTCGTCACAGCCCTTATCGCATCCTGCAACGCTATTGAAGTATGGGTATAGGCACCGGCATTAAGGATTATACCATCATATGAAAAACCGGTCTGATGAATTTTGTTTATCATTTCCCCCTCGATATTAGATTGGAAATAATCAAACTCAATATCAGGATAACGGCTCTTTAACTGACAGAAATAATCTTCAAATGACACAGCTCCATAAATGGAAGGTTCACGCTTACCCAATAAATTTATATTTGGGCCATTAATTATTTGTATCCGCATCGTTTATTATCTCTAAACTTTTATACCTTTGTGATAATATGGTGCAAATATACGAAAAAGAATGAATAAATCGGACAAAGACGGACAAATAATAACAAAATACAAGCAATATCTCAAGCTGGAAAAATCTTTATCGAAAAATACTATAATGGCTTATATCAGTGATTTGGAAAAGCTCACTTCATATCTTGAAACAGAGGGGATAGACATTATGGATGTAAATCTGGATATTCTTGAGAATTTTTCTGCAAGTCTGAGGGATATAGGCATACATCCACGCTCACAAGCACGGATTCTTTCTGGTATAAGGTCGTTTTATCATTTTCTCACCATAGACGATTATATAAGGCAAGACCCTACGGAATTGCTTGAGTCTCCACAAATCGGGAAACATATACCTGACATATTAAACCTGAAAGAAATAGATGCGCTTATAGGAGCAGTAGACAGAAGCACAAAAGAGGGACAAAGAAATTGCGCCATACTGGAAACTCTTTATAGCTGCGGGCTGCGTGTGTCAGAGTTATGTAATCTGAAGATTTCGGACCTTTATCTGAACGAAGGATTTATAAAAGTTGACGGAAAAGGGAGCAAGCAAAGGCTTGTGCCAATTTCGGATAAAGCAATAAACGAAATAAAGAACTACTTTATATACAGGAATGAAGGACTGATCAAATCGGGATATGAGGATTATGTATTCATAAGCAGATTCGGCAAAAACATTTCCAGAATAATGGTTTTTCATATAATAAAGGAACTGGCAGAGGCAATAGAACTACAGAAAAACATAAGTCCACACACATTCAGACATTCGTTTGCCACGCATCTGCTAGAAGGAGGAGCAAACTTAAGAGCAATACAAAGCATGCTGGGACACGAATGTATAGGAACAACAGAGATTTATACACACATAGACAAAAACAAACTTAGAAGTGAAATAATAAACCACCATCCGAGAAACATGAAAAAATATGGCCAATAATCATGAATCAATACCATATACAACGCTCATAAGCAAAAAGACTCTCATATTGCTTTCATCGCAAAAAAGTACAGAATATATTACAAAAGTAACCACAATCTCCCCAAAAAACAGACTAAATGATATTCTATATACAATTTTAATACAAATACACGCAAAAAAAAGAGCTCAAAATGAGTATCCGTATATTTTTTTTGTATCTTTGTCACAACATATTTGCAAAATTATCAAACTATTATAAAACCTAATTTTAAGAATCATGATTAAGAAGTTGTATTTGCCTCTAGTGGCATTGTTAGTTCTTGCTTTCTCTTCATGTGGCAAGATGGGAGAATTGTCTCCAGAATACTTCACAACAAACCCTGAAGTATTAGAAGCTATCGGTGGTAAAGTTCCTGTTACAATCACAGGTAAATTTCCAGAAAAGTATTTTAAGAAAAATGCAACAGTAGAAGTTACTCCAGTCTTGAGATGGGAAGGCGGCGAAGCAAAAGGTCAGCCGGCATCATTCCAGGGAGAAAAAGTTCAAGGTAACGACCAGGCTATTTCTTACAAGGCAGGCGGTACTTATACAATGAAAGCTTCTTTCGACTATGTTCCAGAAATGGCTAAATCTGAACTTTATCTTGATTTCAAGATTAAAAAAGGTAAAAAAACATACACTATACCATCTGTAAAAATTGCTGACGGTGTTATCGCTACTTCAGAACTTCCAACTGTCTCTTCAGCAAACGCCGCTTATGGTGCTGACGCTTTCGAACGTATCATCAAACAGGCTAAAGAAGCTCAGATTATGTTCTTGATCCAGCAGGCCAACCTTCGTTCTAGCGAACTGAAGGCTGAAGGAATGAAAGACTTCCACAAACAGGTTGCTATCGTTGCTGGTGATGCAAAGAACTACAAACTTAACAAAATCGAAGTTTCTGCTTACGCTTCTCCAGACGGTGGTCTAGAATTGAACGAAGGATTGGCTGAAAGACGTCAGGAAAACACTGCAAAATACATGAACCAGCAGTTGAAGAAAGGTAAGATTGAAACTAACGTAGATACTAAATATACTGCTCAGGACTGGGAAGGTTTCCAGGAATTGGTTTCTAAATCAAACATACAGGACAAAGATCTTATCTTGAGAGTTCTTTCTATGTATCAGGATCCAGAACAGCGCGAAACAGAAATCAAAAACATCTCTTCTGTTTACAAAACTTTGGCTGACGAAATCCTTCCTCAGTTGCGTCGTGCTAGATTGACTGCAAACTATGACGTAATAGGACGTAGCGACGAAGAACTTAATGCTGCTTTCGATAGCGATGCTTCTGTTTTGAACGTAGAAGAATTGCTTTATACAGCTACTTTGACAAACGACAACGCCCGCAAAGAAGCTATCTACAAGAAAACTATCGAAATGTATCCTAACGACTACCGTGCATACAACAACCTTGGTATGATGGCTTATGCTACTGATAAGGCTAAAGCTACTGAATACTTCAAACAGGCTGCAAGCAAAAATGCAAACGCTCCTGAAGTCAACACTAACCTTGGTTTGATTGAACTTAACAACGGCAACGTAGCTAACGCTGAAACTTATCTTGCTAAGTCTACAGGTGCAAACACTGCTGACGAAGCTCTTGGTAACTTGTATATCAAACAGGGTGAATATGACAAGGCTGTAGCTGCATTCGGTGATACTAAATCAAACTCTGCTGCTTTGGCTCAGATTCTTGCAAAAGACTACAACAAAGCTAAATCAACTCTTACTGCTGTTAAGAACGCTGATGTTTACACTGACTATTTGATGGCTATCGTTGGTGCTAGAACTAACAATGCTGACTTGGTTAAGACAAGCATGGCTAAAGTTGCACAGAAAGATGCTACTCTTGCTGCAAAAGCTGCAAACGACCGTGAATTTGCAAAGTATGCAAATGAAATCAAATAAGATTTAGTCAACAAACTAATCATATTATAGAGGGTTGGAAAATTCCAGCCCTCTTTTTTTGTATCTAAAACAAGGCTATTACATCTTTTTTATGTATTTTCGCAAAAACAATATATCATTTATGAAGGGATTAGTCAAGTTAATATCAGTATGTTTACTTATAAGTATAGTTTCCTGTAAAGGGAATAATGAATTTACATTATCAGGAGAATTGAATAACAAAAAAGAAAAAAGTATATATGCCATATACGATGACCCTATAGCAAAAGTTGATACTATATCAGTAATAGATGGAGAGTTTGAATATAAATTCAATCCTGACACTATTACTATATTACGTCTTATCAACGATTCGGGTATAGTTGTACCAATATTTGCAGACAAAGGATGGGAAGTAAAATTCAAAGGGAGCTTTGCTAATCCTAACATTACAGGAAATGGTCCGAACAATGATATGCAGAAATTCAGAAATACAATAAAAAACATAAGCGATTCTGTTTCTTTGCATAATACTATAAAGACATTTATCATGGGAAACAGACAATCTTATGCTTCCGCATATATAATAAATGATTTTTTCATACAACATGACAATCCCGAAATAGAAGAAATAGAAGCCTTGACAACTCAGCTAGACGGACATGTGAAGGACTGTAGAATTATTGATGTAATACAAAGAAGCATATCTGAAAACAAGAACAAGACCAAATCAGAATATATCAATTACTTTTCAAGCAAGGACAGAAATGGTAAATATGTTTCGTGGTCTAGTAAAAATGAATGTTATACATTAGTAAACTTTTGGGCTTCATGGAATGAAAACAGCAAAAGACTTAGAGACAGCCTATACAAACAAACGAAACTTCTTCCAAAAGACAAATTCAGAGTCCTGAACATATCACTTGATTTCGACAAAAAAGAATGGAACAAATTGTGCAAAAAAGAAAATGAACAATGGATTGAGACTTGTGACTTTAAAGGATGGAAAAATCAAGTTGTGGAACAAATGAAAATAGCAGATATACCATATAATATCCTTGTAACAAACAATCGTAAAATAATAGGAATATCTTTATTTGGCGATGAACTTATAGATAAACTAAAAACACTTGTAGAAAAAGACAAGGACAAATAAGATTTAGAAAGCACAATATGACCTTTTAACTAATCAATAAAAAAACCAAATAAATGCTAGTAAAACTTTTTGGAGCAGCAGTACAGGGTATTGATGCCACCATCGTCACTATAGAAGTAAACAGTTCAAGAGGAATAAAGTTTTTTCTTGTAGGGCTACCAGACTCTGCTGTAAAAGAAAGCCATGAGAGAATTATGTCAGCACTTCAGGTAAATGGATATAAGATTCCTACATCACAAATTGTAGTGAATATGGCTCCTGCCGACATAAGGAAAGAAGGTTCATCCTATGACTTGCCTTTGGCTATAGGAGTTATGGCTGCAACAGGGCTCGTCTCGCCTGAAAAACTTAACAAATACATGATCATAGGTGAACTTAGTCTGGATGGCAGTCTGCAACCAATAAAGGGAGCATTACCTATAGCCATTGCAGCACGTGCCCAAGGGTTTGAAGGACTAATACTTCCAAGACAAAATGCCAAAGAAGCTGCCGTAGTAAACAATCTGAAAGCATATGGTGCAGATAATCTGACAGAAGTCGTTGATTTCTTTAATGACAAAGCATCACTTACGCCAACTATAGTAAACACACGCGAAGAGTTTTACAAGAATCAATGTGAATTTAAGTTTGACTTTGAAGATGTAAAAGGTCAGGAAAATGTAAAAAGAGCACTCGAAGTTGCTGCTGCCGGAGGACACAACATCATAATGATAGGAGCTCCAGGAAGTGGAAAATCAATGATGGCAAAACGTCTGCCAGGAATCCTGCCTCCACTTTCATTATCAGAAAGCCTTGAAACAACAAAGATACACTCAGTAGCAGGAAAGTTGGGTAAAGACATATCATTAATACCAACACGACCTTTCAGAAGTCCACACCATACTATCTCACAAATTGCAATGGTAGGAGGAGGAGCAAATCCACAACCTGGAGAAATCAGTCTAGCACATAATGGAGTACTTTTCCTTGATGAACTGCCGGAATTCAACAGAAATGTGTTAGAAGTACTAAGACAACCATTAGAAGACCGCCACATAACTATTTCAAGAGCCAAATACTCACTAGACTATCCTGCCGGATTCATGCTTGTGGCTTCTATGAATCCATGTCCTTGCGGCTATTACAATCATCCCACACGTAATTGCGTATGTTCTCCAGGACAGGTTCAACGTTATCTGAACAGAATTTCAGGTCCTCTTCTGGACAGAATAGATATACAGATAGAAATAGTGCCTGTTCCATTCGAAAAAATCTCAGAACCCTCAAAAGGCGAAAGTAGTGCATCCATAAGAGAAAGGGTAATTAAAGCACGAAAGATACAGGAAAAAAGATTCTTGAATGAAAAAGGAATATATTGTAACGCACAAATGAGTAGCAGGCTGCTGCACATTTATGCACAGCCAGATGATAAAGGACTTATACTATTGAAGAATGCCATGTCGAGACTGAATCTATCAGCCAGGGCTTACGACAGAATATTAAAAGTATCAAGAACAATAGCCGACCTTGAAGGAAGTGAAAATATTCAGGCATCACACATAGCAGAAGCTATAAGCTATAGAAACCTTGACAGAGAGAATTGGGCAGGATAGTATTTATCCTGCTATTTTCTACATCCTGCATCAAATTCCATCTCACTCAATGTAAATTCGGAAAGATTTATTTTCTCAGGAGAAATCAAAGGAGATTTTCGATGAATACAATCGTTGAAAATACATTTATTACACTTAGGATGTTCAAAAACATTACATGGATCTAGATGAACTGTAACCTGGACCTTATTCTCATACTTTTTTTCAAGAATATCTTTCAACTCAGAACCTAGCACATGACCTTCGGAAATATTGTAATACCAAGGAACTGTCAAGTCGCAATCTATATATATACAATTACCAGACTTTATAACCTTTGTATTATGGATATCAACCCACTCGGGCTGCCTGTTCTCATTCAAGACATCAACAAGTTCTTCAAGTAAATTTTCATCTGCCGTATCAAGAAGTCCAGCTATTGTCTTCCTTAAAATAGAAACTCCGGTTGTTATTATTATAAGGCCAAATACCAATGCCAAAGTGCTGTCTATCCATACCAAACCAGTGAAATACAATATCAACAATCCCAACACAAGACCTATAGTAGAATATGTATCAGACTGAAGATGCCTTCCTCCAGCAACCAATGCCATAGAGCCAAATTTACGGCCTGTTCTTATACTATAATATCCCATAATATAATTCAACAATCCAGATACAGCTACTATAATTATACCTATATCGAGCTTTTCAACTTCTGTAGGCACCAGAAAACGCATTATGGCTTCATATATAATCATCGCACCTGCGCACGATATCAGTATACCTTCAACTGAAGCTGATATGAGCTCTATTTTACCATGACCATATGGATGTTGCCTGTCATGTGGTTTGGCTCCCCATTTCATACAATATAAGCTTATCAAACCTGCAACTACATTGACTATACTTTCCATGGCATCAGTCAGTACACCTACCGAATTTGTAACAAAATAAGCTATAAATTTTCCTATCAATATTATGGCAGATATTATCACTATCCTCTTCTGTACTTTTAATTTTATAATCTCTTCTCCCATCTTTTCTCTAAAAATTGGTGTTTTAATACAAAAATACAATAATAATAGTTTAATAGGATAAAAGTATCAATATTTTAATTCGTTTTAATATAATTGAAACACATACAATTATAATCTTTTGTTTCTTAATGACAAAAACATTATTTTTGCTCAAATTTAAAAAAACACATATCTTTAATACAATGGGAGAAACAAAATCAAAAGACCTTAAGTACTTGTATATATTAGCAGCAGGTATGTTCAGTTCTACGTTATCAGCTAATAATGAAAATACAAGTAACAACACTTTACCTTACTGGAAAGACATACAGACAGTGTGTGTAAACCGTGAAGAACCACGTTCGGCATTTATGACATATGCCAACAAAGAGCAAGCTTCGGCAGGCAAATACGAAGCTAGTCCATACTATAATCTACTAAATGGTACATGGAAGTTTTATTATGTAGACTCATATAAACAACTCCCTGATAATATTACTGATAAAAATACTGATATTTCAGGTTGGAAAGACATAAATGTTCCAGGAAACTGGGAACTGCAAGGATTCGGTACTGCTATCTACACTAACCAGAGCTATGAATTTCAACCCAAAGACCCTCAACCTCCACTACTGCCTGAAACGACTCCTGTAGGCGTTTATAGAAAAGAAATCAAAATACCGACTAATTGGGATGGACGTGATATATATCTTCACATAGCCGGAGCAAAATCCGGTTGTTACGTATATGTAAACGGAAAAGAAGTAGGATATAACGAAGACTCCAAGAATCCGGCAGAATACCTTATAAACAAATATCTTACCAATGGGAAAAATGTGATCACACTTAAGATTTTCCGTTGGAGTACAGGCTCATACCTTGAATGTCAGGATTTCTGGCGCATGAGTGGTATAGAAAGAGACGTGTTTATATATTCTCAGCCTAAAGCCGCTATTAAAGATTTCCGAATCACATCAACTCTTGACAACGAGTATAAAGATGGAATCTTCAAATTGGCTATAGATATGAAGAACCATCGTAGTTCTACTACAAAACTTGAGGTAAGCTATGAACTTGTTGATAATAAAAAACAAATCGTATCAAGCGACAAGCAAGTCATGACTATTGAATCTCAGAAAGAAGAAACAATAATATTCAATAAAAATATACCTACTGTAAAAAAATGGTCATCAGAAGAACCAAATCTTTATAAACTGTTCATGACAGTTAAAGAAAACGGAAACGTAACAGAGGTAGTTCCATTCAATGTAGGCTTCCGCAAGATAGAAATAAAGGAAATAGAACAGAAATCGGCAAATGGCAAAAACTATACAGTATTGCTTGTAAACGGACAACCTATAAAGCTGCGTGGAGTGAATATCCACGAACATAACCCTGCAACAGGACACTACATAACAGAAGGGCTGATGCGTAAAGACTTCGAGTTGATGAGGAGACACAACCTTAACACCGTCCGTTTGTGCCATTATCCACAAGACCGCCGCTTCTATGAACTTTGCGACGAATATGGATTGTATGTTTACGATGAAGCGAACATTGAGAGCCATGGTATGCGTTATGACTTAAGAAAGGGAGGAACACTAGGCAACAACCCTGAATGGCTTAAACCTCATATATATCGCACTATCAATATGTTTGAGCGTAACAAGAACTATCCTTCTGTCACATTTTGGTCTCTTGGCAATGAAGCAGGAAACGGATATAACTTCTATCAGACATATCTTTGGGTGAAAAATGCAGACAAAGACATTATGAATCGTCCTGTAAACTACGAACGTGCACAATGGGAATGGAATTCTGATATGTATGTACCACAGTACCCTAGCGCTTCGTGGTTAGAAGATATTGGGAAAGAAGGTAGTGACCGACCGGTTGCACCATCAGAATATGCTCATGCTATGGGTAACTCTACAGGTAGCCTTTGGGACCAGTGGAAAGCAATCTACAAATATCCCAATCTTCAGGGAGGATACATTTGGGATTGGGTTGACCAAGGTATTGACCAGACAGACAGCGAAGGGTGTCATTATTGGGCTTATGGAGGAGACTTTGGAACAAATATGCCAAGCGATGGAAACTTCTGCTGTAATGGTATAGTAAGTCCGGACCGTACTCCACACCCTGCAATGAGTGAAGTGAAATATGCTCATCAATATGTAGGCTTTAACATGAAGGATGCAGCAAACGGTATATTCAATGTAACAAACCGCTACTACTTCACAAACCTCAAAAAATACATGATTACTTATAAGGTTAAAGAGAACAACAAGACTATACGACGCAAAAAAATAACTTTAGACATAGAACCTCAATGCAGCAAAGAGATAAAGGTTGACATAAGAGGACTTAAACCAAAAACAGGTACTGAATATTTTGTTGAGTTCACAGTAAGCACCACTGTTGCCGAAACACTTATACCTGCAGGATATGAGATAGCACACGACCAGTTCCGTTTGCCTATAGACCCAATAGAACGCAAATTCTCTACTTCAGGTCCAGAATTGAAATGCAATACTACAGGCAATACAATTTCGGTATCATCATCGAAAGTTGATTTTGTGTTCAATAAGGAAAGTGGTCTTGTAACCTCATACAAAGTAAAAGGTACAGAATATTTTGACAATGGATTTGGTATACAACCTAACTTCTGGCGTGCTCCAAATGATAATGACTATGGCAACCAGATGCCAAAACGCCTACAGATATGGAAACAGTCGAGCAGAAACTTCAATGTAGTAGATACAAAAGTTGAAATGGACGGGAAAGATGCTGTACTGAAGGCAAGCTATTTATTAGCAGCAGGAAATCTTTATATAGTAACATATCGCATACATCCATCGGGAGTCATAAAAGCCGACTACACTTTTACATCTACAGATATGGAAGCTGAAAAGACTGAATTATCGGAAGCTGCACTGACTGCAACATTTACTCCTGGCAATGACGCTATCCGAAAAGAAAGTTCAAAACTTGTAGTGCCTCGTATCGGAATACGTTTCCGTATGCCTTCTGATATGAACCAAGTTTCTTACTTCGGACGTGGACCAGAAGAGAACTACATTGACCGTAACAATGGAACATTAGTAGGACTCTATAACACTACAGCCGAAGATATGTACTTCCCATACGTACGTCCACAAGAGAACGGACATCACACAGACACACGTTGGGTAAGCTTGAAAAAGAAAGACGGTAAGGGTCTGACTATATATGCCGACAAAACTATAGGTTTTAATGCCTTACGCAACTCTGTAGAAGATTTTGACGGCGAAGAAGCCACTCATCGCGACTATCAGTGGAACAATAGAGATGCAGAAGAATTGAAACATGACATTTCTACTGCCCTCAATATCAAGCCTAGACAAACACATATAAACGACATCAAGCCTCAACCATTCGTAGAAGTATGTGTTGACATGAAACAAATGGGACTGGGAGGATATGACAGTTGGGGAGCACATCCCGACAAGCAGTATCTGATACCTGCCAACAAAGAATATAAATGGGGATTTACTATAGTTCCAATGTAAAATAAATGCAACAATGAGATGTCCGGTATATGATATTATGTTATATGCCGGACATTTTTCATTTATTTATTCTAAAAAATAACTTATATTCTCAAAGTCAAAAACTATACTTTCATTTTGTGCTTCATTATGTTTGCACTATATTTGCAACAAATACTCATATAACCAATTATTTATGATGAAAAATCATTTTACAAACCTTTGCGCCGGACTTTCTTTAAGTCTTTTAATGGCGTGTAGCGGCCAGACCGGCGAAATCAAATCTTACAACGAAGGCATCAATATTATTCCGATGCCACAGTCTCTAACACTTCAAGACGGTTCTTTCAAACTAGGAAACAGTACAGGTATTTCGGCAACTACTCCCGAAGCAAAAACTGTAGCCGAATTCTTTGCATCAAAAATGAGAAGAGCTACAGGATACGACATTCCTGTAGGTGAAAGCGGAGATATAAAACTCGTAACAGACGCTTCACTCGACACCAATGATGAAGGATATAAACTGAATGTGACAAGCAATGAAGTAACTGTTACTGCAAAGACTACTAAAGGTCTTTTCTATGGACTACAATCATTCATGCAACTACTTCCTGCCGAAATTGAAAGTCCTGCAAAAGTAAGCAATATAGCATGGACTGCACAGGCAGCCAATATAACCGACGAACCTCGATTTGAATACCGTGGTCTTATGATAGACCCATGCCGTCACTTCATGACAGTAGACGAAATAAAGAAGCAGTTGGATGTTATGGCATTATTCAAGATGAACCGTATGCACTGGCATCTTACAGAAGACCAGGGATGGAGAATCGAGATAAAGAAATACCCTAAACTTACCGAAATAGGTTCTGTTAGAACAGAAGGTGAAGGTTATGAATACGGTCCATTTTTCTACACACAAGAAGATGTTAAGGAAATCGTAAAATATGCATCTGAAAGATTTATAACAATAGTTCCTGAAATAGAACTTCCAGGACACGAATTGTCTGCCATCGCAGCCTATCCTGAGCTGTCATGTAAAGGACAAGAAATCAGTCCACGAGTTATATGGGGAGTAGAAGATGTTGTGATGTGTGCAGGCAAAGAACTACCATTCCAGTTCTTGGAAGATGTAATAGCAGAAGTAGCACAATTGTTCCCTGGCGAATATCTCCACATTGGCGGTGATGAATGTCCAAAGACAAGCTGGAAGAACTGTCCTCTATGCCAGAAACGTATCCGTCAGGAAGGACTTCAGGCAAAAGACGGTCACTCTGCCGAAGAACGCTTGCAGAGCTATTTTATACAAAGAATGGAAAAAGTAGCAGCAAAATATGGCAAAAAGATTATAGGATGGGATGAAATTCTTGAAGGAGGACTTTCTCCAACTGCAACTGTAATGTCATGGCGAGGAGAGCAAGGTGGTATTGCCGCTGCCCTTACAAGCCATAATGTAATCATGACTCCTGGAGGAAACGGTATGTACCTTGACCACTATCAGGGCGACAGCAAGGTTGAGCCTGTTGCTATAGGAGGATATTCTACATTAGAAAAGACTTATTCATACAATCCTACTCCTGACACCCTTATAACAATGGATAAAGAACATTTCGTAAAAGGTGTACAGGGTAACATATGGAGCGAATATCTTTACACAAACGATATAAGAGAATATAGAACATTCCCAAGAGGTATTGCAATTGCCGAAATAGGATGGACAAACAATGACCGCAAGGATTACAAGGACTTCGAAAGACGTATAAACAATGCATATGTACGTATGGACTCTTATAAAATCAACTATCATATACCAATGCCAGAACAGAAAGGCGGATCTTGCAATTTCATAGCATTTACAGACAAGGCTACATTGGAATTCAAGACAACAAGACCTGAAAAGATGGTATATACAGTTGATGGTACAGAACCTACAGCACAGTCTACTGAATATACATCACCTCTTACATTTACAGAGACTACTACACTTAAGATTGCAACAGCTCTTCCTTCTGGAAAATTAAGCAAGGTGAGAACTATTACAGTCGACAAACAGACTCCACTTAAGGCTAAAGAAGTAGCTAAAACAGAAAAAGGACTTAAGATGGGTGTAAAATATGGTTCATTCCTTAATATAGACCAGTTCAATAAATCAAACGGCAAGTTTGACAGCGAAAAGACCATCAAGACAACGCGTGAACTTACTTCTGTTGTAAAGACTTCCGAATCAATGAGAGGAGTTAAACAATACGGAGCAGTTGCTACTGGATATGTAAACATTGAAGAAGACGGAGTTTACTTCTTATCTTCGGAACTTGAAGAAGTATGGATTGACGGCAAGCTCGTTATCAACAACAAAAACGAAGTAAAGCGTTTCTCTAGAAATGATTCTTCTATCGCTCTTGGCAAGGGATTGCACGAAATCAAAGCTGTATTCCTAGGTCATATTATCGGAGGATGGCCTTCAAACTGGAATGACGGCAGCATAAAGATTAAAAAAGCCGGAAGTGAAAAATTTGAAACTATCGGAGAAGACAAGCTATTCCATTAATCTGTCATCCACAGATTTTATAGTATAAAAATAGCCGTTGAATTGAGAATACGTCAATTCAACGGCTATCTTGTTTTTAGGTTTTCAAATGTGGGGTAGCACAGCTACCCTTGGCTTTCAATATACTTTTTGATAGTTTCCTGACTGACTTTTCCGACCGATGAAACAAAGTAGCCATCTGTCCACAATGTGTTTTCCCGGTAAAATACCTGTTTAAGATAATTTTCATGCTTTTTCCACATGGCTGTTGTAGACATTTGTTTGAGTCTTCTAACAATTTGCAATGGAGAGAGTTTTGGTTCACTTCGTACCATCATGTGTATGTGGTCTTTGGCTGTTTCCATGACCTCAATATCGAAGTCTGACAAGTCAGATATGTTCTGTATGATTTGTTTCAAGTCACGCAGGAACAGACAGAGTTTCCTTTGTCCTCAGCATTGCCGGGTGGATTTTGCAACAGACACCATTACCATACCTAAAGCCCCCAATATCCCGGCTTTACTTCACCGAAGATTTAAAGGGACGGTAAAGACCGTTACTATCAGCATGACACCTTCTGGAAAGTATTTTGCCTCCGTACTGGTGGATACCAATCTGCAGGAACTCTCTTCGGGAGAAAAGGGAATCAATACAGCCATCGGTATAAATCTAGGCATTAAGTCGCTTGCTGTTTGTTCGGATGGTCGTACTTTCGATAATCCTAAGCATCTTAATCGTAAACTTGAAAGGCTTGCTGTCCTTCAGAAACGTCTGAGCCGTAAACAGAAAGATTCTTCCAACCGGAACAAGGCACGTATAAAGGTGGCCCGATTACAGGAACACATCGCAAATTGCCGTAAGGACAACCTTCACAAAATCACCTATATGCTTACGCACGACAGCCAAGTGCGCACTATCTGTATGGAAGATTTGAATGTGAAAGGCATGCAACGCAACCATCACCTTGCCCAGGCAGTCTCTGATGCATCTTTCGGTATGTTTCTAACGCTGCTTGAATACAAATGCAAGTGGTATGGAGTGAACCTAATAAAGATAGACCGCTTTGCCCCAAGCTCAAAGACCTGCGGCAAGTGCGGCTATATCTATAAAGGATTGAAATTAAGCGAGCGCAGCTGGACTTGTCCGGATTGTGGTACCATCCATGACCGGGACTTTAATGCCGCTTGCAATATCAAGGAATTTGGCTTGAAAGCCCTACCCACGGAGCGTGGGAAAGTCAAGCCTGTGGATTGCCCTCTTGTGGATGACCGACCTCGTGTCCTAAAAAGCAACGGCAGGAAGAAGCAGGAAAAAAGAGGAGGTATTAGTATCTCCGAAGCCGCTAAATCTTTAGTTTAGCGGTAGTTCACTCATTATCACAATCTATTGAATATCCATATCCTCATTAAATGTATAAAAGCAAAACTAGAAACAGTAAACTATAGTTTATATCGAATAATTGATTAAAGCACTCTTTGACTTATCTTTGTGGTCTAAAAAGTTTAAATGATGTATTACGACAAAATTCGCTACTGCCATAGTCAAGTTCTTGCAGCAACAGGCTTGACACCTATAGAGTTTGAAGCCTTACTGATAACTTTTAAGTATCATATGGAGTCATTTTACTTTAGAAGGAAAAGTCCGTCAACGTATATCTTATAATAGAAAGACCTATTCAACGCCCTATAGATGAAGATAGGCAGTCTGCGTGCTATAGTGGTAAAAAAACTCATAGCATAAAGAATAACATCCTGTGTACCAGTTATCTCAGAATTGTATGGTTAAGTTCAACTTACGAAGGTCATACCCATGACAAGAGGATATGTGATGCAGAACCTCTTTCGCTTCACAAAGGAATACGACTTTGGCAGGATACAGGTTTTCAGGGACACAAACCAGATGGTGTTGATGTATATATGCCCAAAAAGAAACCTAAAGGAAAAGAACTTACTCCGGAAGAAAAGCAGGAGAATAAGAGAATTTCAGGCATCAGGATTAAAGTCGGGCATGCCATCGGTGGAATGAAAAAATGCCGTATTGTCAAAGAACGATTTAGATGCCATAAATTCGGATTCGAAGATATGGTGATTCTTATTGCATGTGGATTGCACAACTTTAGAATCAGCCATAAAATGAGCCATATAGCAATTTAATCTATATAATGTTTAATGATGGAATAAAAACTACAACTCACATTTTACTAATGTATAGTCAGGAGCTACCACAATGGCGTAAAGCGTATTCCTGGTTATATCCGAACATATACGCAAAATAGGGGCACCTAAGTCTACTATACGCTTCAGGTTTAGTTCATAATCGTATAAGAAAACCGTAGTGGGGCGAAGAGAAGCATCCCTACCTACAGCAGTCTCATCGGTCTTGTCACGTGTACGGTCACGTTCCAAAGTAATGATATAGT
Source organism: Phocaeicola sp. (assembly GCA_020026175.1). GTDB lineage: Bacteria > Bacteroidota > Bacteroidia > Bacteroidales > Bacteroidaceae > Phocaeicola. The sequence continues at coordinate 35,417 of JAHHQV010000004.1, forward strand.
CACGGCTGAGACAAAGTTCGCTGGCTCCTTTTGCCTTTTTCCAGTCAAACTGCAAATATCCTTTTTCCATTCTGTAATTGTCAATATTACTCTTCCGCTCTTTTTTCAACTCAAAGTTGCCTGAAACTTCATCATATTGATAACAAACCATATAAGGAAAATCCAAAGGAGCATAGATTAAAGAACGGCTACGAGGGTCGTATGCCATATTCCCCCATATATGCTGCTTGTACTCTGATATTGGATAAGAGCCGAACTTCACGGAACGATTATTCATCATAGCCTGAAAATAGGATTCCTCCCCATCTTGAGTATTGCTTATAAGAAAGTTGTCCGCAATACGGGAAAAGCTATCCATCGTGCTGTCTTTCTCTTGCCGACAATAATAATTCTTGCCGCAAAGCAAGCTGTCTATCAAGAAAAAGCCTTGATTGTTGCCATTCACATCACTCACAAAGACCTCATTGTTCACCGCAAACTGACTCATGCTTGGGGTTACAAACTCATTAGGTCCCTGACCGATAGAACCTATCGTTACTAGTTCTTTTCCAGACACCGTATCATGCACATGTAGAAAAGTACTATCGGAAAAAGGCTCAATCCATACCAAGTACTTGGGGGAGAACAGCATATTACTGGGCATGACAGTATATATACTGTTTGTCAACACTGTAAACGGACGATGTTCGTATAATGCTTCTGATTTTTTGCCACAAGCACACAATAATGCTACTATACCTACTGTTATATAGGTCCTTAATTTCATATCCTAGAAATACCAATATTAATAATTATGAGAACATACGCGCGTTTCACATCCTGAACCATTAGAATAAGCCCAAGTATAATGCTTATTACCACACACACAACATTTTCTCTCTAAAATGCCAACACAAGGATGTCCGTTGAAATCTTCTCCAGAAGCTAACGCTTCTATGTTCTCCATTGCTAAATCAGACAACTGTGAGTCTTTTTGAGAAGTATAGATATTCAAGCCTGCTACTAAAGTAAGTAAAGCTAATACAACAAATTTAAGTATATTCTTTTTCATAACAACTAAGTTTGATAAGATTATTCAAATTAATTATCTCACTACGAAGTGACAAACATTCCATTTGCCCATCTCCAATTTTATACTTAACTTTACATCGGTCTGTCCTCCATACGTTAAGGTGAGTTCTATCAATTCAATTTATCCTCTTGTATCAGACAGCAGAACTCTTTAATGCGGAAACTCGTACGGTCAACTATCTGATACTCTATCTGATGGTCACTCAAACCATAATAACGCTGAAGAAACAAGACCTTGAACATCAGCACACAGTCTATAGGCGGACGACCGGCATTACTTTTGCGCTCTACGGTAAAAAGGGCTGATTCAAGAGTAGGACGAAAGATCTCAAAATCAACGTACTGAGACAACACTTAAAGGGGATTACCCATTTCATTCAAACGCAATTCACGATTCTCTGACTCAAATAGTTGATTATAACGACGCTTACGGTATCGGGACAACTTGTTCTTTGTAAACTCTGCAAATTTAAGATTCTGGAACCATATAAATAGCTGTACTACAATATTTTAATTTATAGAACTCCTCTTAAAAGGTTAGACATTGAATAGTGGGAGAAGAAGTCCAGTCTGTCAAACTTAAAGATTATGCTTTCTCCTCTTTCTTTATTTCTCACTATTCCGCTTCTCCTGTTACGACTATACGCAGGGGAGAATCGGGTGTATTACAGAATATATCTACTGTTTTGTAAAAGTGACCTCTTTTTTCCGCCTTGTATGAGATGCGGAACATGGTATACTCGCCAGCTCGTACAGGACGTTTGTCGTATTCCACACTGGTACATCCGCACTAGGTATCCACTCCGTGATGCCCAGTATTGTAAAGCACTATTTCTTGCTCACGCTTCTCACCATACGTATATTTTCCAAAATCTACCTTCGTCATACTCAGAGATACTGTAGTCTTCACAGTGGCAGAAGATGGTCTGGAGGACTTCTCGTTTTTCAGTACACGCAGATACATATGTCGCACTTCCTGATTGTGTATAGTATTGCCTACCAGTACCACGCGGTTGTCTGCATCCAGTAGGAAAGTCTGAAACGTCATTTCGCTCGAGGAATTTGTTCAGACGGTTCAGTTCGTAATTCTCATCGAAACATACTGGATAGATGAAACCGTCTCGCATGGTAACGTAGCGCATTTCCTTCATATTCTTGGGATGGAAATAAAATAGAAATGGCACGTCCATACTAACCACAGAGTCTACTTCGACCTTCAGTTCTTGCCACTTGGGAAGCTGAAGCTTGCAACTAGTACAACCTAAAGTATCAATATAGGTAAGAATCTTATAAGGAGAGTCGCCGGAAGGCATAGCAACCGTATCACGCCCTTGTATGGTAAAGATTGGATTGGTCGGAAAAAACAATACTTTGAAACAGATTAATTTTATGAAGAAATTTGTTTTTTTCGATTAATCAATACCTTATAAAGGTTTTCCTGCACAAAAAAAGGAAAATACTTGTAAAAGCTATTTATATATTTATCCCTGCCTTTTTACTTTAACCTCATATAAGTCTCCGCGCCTGTCCTTAAGATTTCTCACACTTCCATATGTGTGAAGTTCGTTCAGCAAGTCAAGGTCTACATCAGAAACAAGAATCATTTCTGTATTAGGAGTAGCCTCTGCACGTTTCCCGTCGGTAGGGAAAGTAAAATCGCACGGAGTAAACACTCCTGATTGAGCATACTGTATATCCATATTGTGAACACGTGGCAGATTGCCTACACTTCCGGCTATAACCACAAAACATTCATTCTCAATGGCTCTGGCATGGGCACAGACTTTCACACGACTATATGCGTTCTGTGTATCGGTCATGAACGGAACAAAGAGAATCTGCATACCCTGGTCTGCCATTATGCGTGATATCTCTGGAAATTCCACATCATAGCATATCTGTACACCGATTCTTGCACAATCTGTCTCGAATGTCTTTATAGAACTTCCTCCATTCAATCCCCAGCTTTTGGTTTCGTCAGGAGTGACATGTATTTTCTCATACATTTCGTATGTACCGTCTCTCCGGCATAAGAATCCTACATTGTATAGTCTTCCATCTTCTTTGATGTAAGGCATACTGCCTGTTATGATATTAATGTTGTAGCTTATGGCCAGCTTTATGAATCTCTCGCGTATTTCGTCGGTATATTGTGCCAGTCCTCTTATTGCTTCCGATTCTGCCTCATTGTTGAATCGTGCCATAAGTGGAGCATTGAAATATTCCGGGAATAGTATGAAATCGCTTTTATAGTCGGATACGGCATCTACAAAAAACTCAACCTGTTCAAAAAGGTCATCTATTGTCTTGTACGAGCGCATTTGCCACTGTACTAGTCCCACTCTTACTGTTGTCTTGGGGCTGATATATTCTTCGGTAGGCTCTTGATAGTATATATTATCCCATTGTAGCAGGCATGCATAGTGTTTTGATTCTTCATCGTTGGGCAGATAGTTACGCATTACCTTGCGTACGTGGAAGTCATTAGATAGTTGGAATGTCAACACAGGGTCATATATCTCTTTTTGTTTTACCTTATCGATATATTCTTTAGGACGCATCTTTTCGGCATACTTATGGTAGTTTGGAATTCTTCCGCCGAACATGATAGCTTTAAGGTTCAGTTCTTCACAAAGTTCCTTTCTGTATTCGTACATACGTCTTGCCAGTCGTAGTCCTCTGTATTGTGGATGTATGAAGACTTCTATACCATACAGAATGTTGCCTTTGTGATTGTGGGTATCGAATGTTTCTTTTCCTGTAACCTGTGCGTATGTATGGTCGCTTTTCACTTTGTCGTAGTCTACTATGATAGACAGGGCGCAGCCAACTATCTTATCGTCTACCACTGTTACAATCTGTCCTTCAGGAAAGATTTTTATAAGTTTTTCTATTTGTTTGTGAGTCCAAAACACATCACTCCCGTCGGAGTAAACTCTTGTGAAAGATTGTGCCAGTTGGTCATAATCTTCCATTTGCAGATTCCTTATCTGCACCTTGTTGATTTTTAATTCTTCCATTTTGACTGTTCTTTTTTATGTTTATTCAGCAAAATCTATGCAAAGGTACTGATTATTATGTCCCGATGTCACCATTTATATGTAATGTTTTTGCTTATTGTTGATATTCTTGTGTCAGTTTTAAAGAAAAACTATGTTATATTTGTATATAATTTTAAACTGATATTAGATGAATAAAACATTATTTTTCCCAGTTATGGCTTTGCCGTTTTGTGGAGTGTCTGTCGCTTTGGCTGAGAATAAGCCGAATATCATTTTTATAATTACTGACCAGCAACGTGGTGATGCTATAGGATGTGCCGGTAATGATAGAATAATTACTCCTAATATAGACAATCTGGCTTCAGAGGGATATTTCTTTAGCAATGCATATTCTTCTACTCCAAGCAGTACTCCTGCCAGGTCAGGTTTACTTACAGGAATGTCACCGTGGCATCATGGAATGTTGGGATATGGTAGAGTTGCAGAGCACTACAAGTACGAGCTGCCCCAGATGTTGAGTGATAATGGATATTTGACATTGGGTATAGGCAAGATGCACTGGTTCCCGCAAAATTCTCTGCATGGATTCGATGCAACTATAATAGACGAGAGTGGTAGAGTAGAATCGCCTTACTTTATGAGCGACTATAGAAAATGGTTTCAGACTGTAGCTCCGGGCAAGAATCCTGATGAAACAGGTATAGGATGGAATGATCATGGTGCTTCCGAATATAAACTGACGGAGGAAGTTCATCCAACTACATGGACAGGTGACATGGCTGTAAGTACCATTGAACATTATGATGGAAGCAAGCCGTTGTTTATGAAAATCTCGTTTGCACGTCCTCATAGTCCTTATGACCCTCCTAAGCGTTTTGTCGATATGTATGATGGTATCGAAATGGAAGCTCCTGCAAAAGGGGAGTGGAGCAAGCATATAGGTGAAAAAGTGACCTCGCCCGAACAGAATCCTGAAGCTGCGTTTGCACAATTGGGAGATGATTATGCCAAGAACAGCAAAATGCATTATTATGCATCTATCACTTTTATTGACGAGCAGGTAGGTCGTATTGTTAAGGCTCTGAAGGAGAAAGGCATTTATGATAATACCGTTATATGCTTCACTTCTGATCATGGAGATATGATGGGCGACCATAATCACTGGAGAAAGACTTATGCCTACGAAGGTTCGGCTGCTATACCTTACATTATAAAGTTTTCAAAATCAGTCAAAGCAGTGAAGCCTGCTGGAAGTACAATTGATAATCCAGTAGAGCTCCGTGACTTTTTGCCTACATTCGTACAGTTGGCAGGCGGACAAGTTCCTTCAGAGATTGATGGTATGTCATTGCTCAGTCTGGTAACTGAAAAATCACCGTCTTGGCGCCGATGGATTGACTTGGAACATGCCACATGTTATTCTGACCATAATTATTGGTGTGCATTGACCGACGGAAAGATAAAATACATATGGTTCTTGCGAACAGGTGAGGAACAACTGTTTGATTTAGAGAAAGACCCAAAGGAGACAACAGACTTGTCGAAGAAAAAGAAATACTCAAAACGCATGGATGAGATGCGTAAAGCAATGGCAGATAATCTTGCAGAGAGAGGTGAAGAATGGGTGAAAGACGGCAAGTTGGTGACAAGAAACAAAACTATGCTTTATAGTCCACATTATCCAAAATCCAAATAATTGTTTGTAAATGATAAAACAAGGATAGAGTAGTATACCCGTATGATATCCTTGCAGAATGATTCGCCCCTGTTACAATTTAATTGTAGCAGGGGCGAATTTTCATCTATATCATTCGGAGTACCTATTTGTATGATTTTTCGTATATGCCAAGAATTTCATTGTCGGTAAGAGGTCGTGGATCTAACGTAAACAAGGCTCCCATAGTGTCTTTGGCATTTGCTACCATTTTAGGGAAATCTTCTTTTTTAACTCCCCAATCACTAAGTTTCAGACCGTACACATTACATTCTTTCTGCATTTTTACAAGAGCGTCTATAAAGTCACTTGGTCTGTTGCTTTTCTGTTGTGTCATTATTTCAGCCATTTTCATGAACCTTTTCATGCAGTCATTCTTGAATGTTTCAAAATAAGTTTCACTTATGGCTATAAGTCCTGCTCCATGAGGAAGTTCAGGATAGTATGCACTCATTGCATGTCCCATCGAGTGTTCTGAAGTGCAGCTTGACGTAGATTCCACCATACCAGCCAATGTACCTGCCCATGCAACTTTGGCTCTTGCTTTAAGGTTTTTGCCGTCATTTACAGCTACAGGTAGATATTTGTAAAGCAGACGTATGGCTTCAAGTGCATAAAGGTCGCTAATAGGAGTGGCACAATTGGCTATAAATCCTTCGGCTGCATGCAGGAATGCGTCAAATCCATGATAGGCTGTGAGTTGTGGTGGAACAGAAACCATCAATTCAGGGTCTATAATAGACAGATAAGGGAATGTAATTTCACATCCGAATCCAATTTTTTCATTATTTTCCGTGTTTGTGATAACAGTCCAAGGGTCTACTTCCGTTCCCGTTCCAGATGTAGTAGGAATAGCAATTATCGGCAGTGCCTTTGATACCAGGCGTCCCTTTCCGCTTCCGCTTTGCATATAGTCCCAATAGTCGCCGTCGTTGCATGCCATTATAGCTATAGCTTTTGCAGAGTCTATAGAGCTGCCACCTCCAAGCCCTACCAGCATGTCGCATTTCATTTCCTTACATATTGCAGCCCCTTCCATCACATGCTCTTTTATAGGGTTAGGCTGTATCTTGTCGAAAACAATAGTGTCTACATCATTTTCCTTCAGTAGATTTATTATTTTATCAAGATAACCAAATTTACGCATTGAAGAACCGGCAGATATGACAATCATGGCTTTTTTGCCTGGCAATACTTCTGTGGCAAGATTCCTTATCTCACCACAGCCAAACATCACTTTAGTAGGGATGTTGAGGCTAAAAACAGGATTAGTATTCATAATGTTTTTAGTTTTAAAGTTAGTATATCCAAATATAATGATTAAAGGTGATAATAGCATAAACTTTGTGTTAAAAAAAACTATCCTACATTTGTGGTTGAAACTTTTCATTATCCTTTTTATGGAATGAAATTAGTATCTTTGCTTCTCATTTAATAAAAAGTGTTATGTCGTCATCTAAAACAATAAAGAAGAATTTCCCTGTTATGGGAATGAGTTGTGCAGCTTGTGCTGCAAGAGTAGAGAAAACATTGAACAAGCAGACGGGTGTTACGTCTTCTGCTGTAAATCTGGCAGCAGAGCTGGCTACCGTAGAGTATAACCCTGATGAATGTTCGCCTGAGATGTTGAAGGAAGCTATAGAGAGGGTTGGATTCGAACTTCTGATAGAAGACAAAAAAGAGGTAGAGCAGAAAGCAGAAGAGACACGAACAGAACATTTCAACAGTCTTAAAAAACGTACTATATGGGCACTTGCATTGGCTTTACCTGTGTCTGTCATAGCCATGTTTTTCCACGACATGCCATACGCCTCGTATATAATGGCATTGCTGTCTGCTCCGGTTGTCTTTGGCTTTGGAGGCAGTTTCTTTGTAAATGCCTGGCGTCTGTTGAAGAAAGGCTCGGCCAATATGGACACTCTTGTGGCAAGCAGTACAGGAGTTGCTTATACATTCAGCCTTTTCAATCTGTTTTTTCCTGAATATCTTTTAAGTCATGGCATAACACCTCATGTATATTTTGAGGCATCTTCTATGATTGTATCTTTTATTCTTTTGGGAAGGATGCTCGAAGACAGGGCAAAGGGGAATACTGCCGAAGCGATAAAGAAACTTATGGGCCTACGGCCTAATACGGTTGTCGTGATAAGGAATGGCAACGAGCAGGAAATAGAAGTAGACAATATCTTGACGGGGGATATTATACTGGTAAAGCCAGGCGAGCGTATAGCGGTAGATGGCACTATAGTAGATGGCAGCTCATATGTGGATGAAAGTATGCTTACCGGCGAACCTATGTCTGTACTCAAGAAATCGGGAGAAAGTGTTTTTGCAGGTACCATAAACCAGAATGGTAGCTTCACGTTCAGAGCCGACAAGGTAGGCGAGGAAACTGTTCTTGCCCATATCATCAAGATGGTACAGGAAGCTCAGGGCAGTAAGGCGCCTGTTCAGAAGTTGGTAGACAAGGTAGCTGCAATATTTGTTCCGGTAATATTCTTTGTTGCTATTCTGTCGTTTGTCTTGTGGATATTGTTCGACAACGAGAATGGAGTCACTCACGGATTTCTTGCTGCCGTTACAGTATTGGTAGTGGCTTGTCCGTGTGCCTTAGGCCTTGCCACACCTACAGCTATAATGGTGGGTATAGGCAAAGGTGCGGAAAATGGAATACTGATAAAGGATGCCGACAGTCTTGAGATTGCAAGAAAAGTAGATACGGTGGTACTTGATAAAACTGGTACCATAACATACGGAAAACCTGTTGTGACAGACTGGTTATGGATTGACGAACGTAAGCAGTTGAAGGATATATTGTGCAGTATCGAACGAATGTCCGAACATCCTCTGGCAAGTGCCATTACAGGAAGTTCCGACTATGACAATATACAGATTTCAGCGTTTGAAAGCTTCACGGGAATGGGTGTGAAAGGTTGTTACGATGGTAAAACATACTTTGCAGGCAACAGACGTATGATAGAAGATTATGGTATAAACATATCATCAGAGGTCGAGAAATATGCAGAAAGTCTATCTGAAGAAGGAAAAACATCAGTATGGTTTGCTGATGATGAAAATGTTCTTTGCATATGCGGCATAACCGACAGCATTAAGCCTACATCGGCAAGTGCAGTATCCAAACTCCGTTCTATGGGTATAAAGGTAGTGATGCTTACAGGTGATGCCGAGGCACCTGCGCGTATAATAGCCCGTCATGCAGGAGTTGACAGCTACCGTTCGGAAGTCACTCCGTTGCAGAAGGCCGAGTTTATAAGACAGCTACGCAAGGAGGGCAGGATAGTGGCAATGTCTGGAGATGGTATAAACGACAGTGCTGCATTGGCAGAGGCCGATTTGAGTATAGCTATGGGAAAGGGCAGTGATATAGCCATGGATATATCTAAAGTCACTATAATGTCTTCCGACCTTGAAAAGATAGCCGATACTATAAATCTCTCTCGCAAGATAGTTCGTACTATCCGTCAGAATCTGTTCTGGGCTTTCTTCTATAATGTGATAGGAATACCGGTTGCAGCCGGAGTCTTTTATCCCATCAATGGATTTCTTATCAATCCTATGATAGCCAGTGCAACAATGGCGATGAGCAGTGTATGTGTAGTTTCCAATAGTCTGCGTATACGCATGCAAAAGAAAAATGATTTGCATTGAGTAAGTTTATATGATTTCTGCCACCTTATATCTTTGGTATTTTGATATATGGTGGCAGAAATCATATATATGGGCAATGTAATTAAGCAGAAACCAGCCGGGAATCTTAGAATACCGGCGTATTGGTGCATCATTGTTGGTAGGAGTTTCTTGAATTAATGTTATAATCTGTCCAGTTCCTTAAAATCTTGCTCATGGCTTCTGTTCTTTTCTTTACCAAATCGGTATGAAATATTCAACTTTATTTGTCTTGATTCCCCTTTTCCCCTGTTCCAAAGTTTGAAACCGTTGAAAGAACTATTACTGTTCCAATTACTTGTCCAAAACATGTCGGTGAACGAAAAATTTACAGTTAGTCTCTTTCCCATAAAAGATCGTCCCAAAGCCATGTCGACATATCCGCTAGGTTTTTATGATTGTAAAAATAATACATCAAATTCGAATAATCCTTGTTCTTGATATATTATTTCTGTGTGTTTCTTGCCAAAATAGTGTGTCGGAAAAGACTTGAATAGTATATATCTATAGGTTTAAATAAAAACGCCTAGGCGTTTTACTTCGAACGATTAGTTATTCGGGTAAAAACGATTAGGCGTTTTTTTTAGACCTTTCTCTACATGCTGAATTAAAGGCATTATGATGTTTGAAATAAGATAGCCTTTTTACAGTCGTGGAAAGGATTTGTTGTTATTCTTTATGTGCATTTCGGAAGTCACGCAGACGGTTGTTCCAGTCGGTTACTTCCGGTCTCTCCATTTCGGTAGATTCGCCAAACAACAGGTCGATGATGTAGCGTGGGCGTTTTCCTCCTACTGCCATGCTCATGATGCATGAGGCGCAATATACCACAACATCCTGACAAGGCATTTCGTCGGCTCTGGCTCTCATAAGGCTTTCTACCTTGGCGGTTTCCAGCTTGCCATAGAATACTTGTCCGCAGCATTTGGCACGTGTACCCGTTTTGGCAGGTTCTACCAACTTGATGTTCATTCTTTCCAGCAGACGCCGTATGGTAGAAAGAGCTTCCGGTTGGGTACGTGCTGCACAAGTATCTTGTATGCTCATTTCGATACCCCCATAGTCGGGAAAAGGAAAATCTTCACTTTCGGCCAGTTTGCTCAAGAAGAACATGACAGTATGGTTGGGATAGAGCTTACGGTAACTTGCAGCACATGTTACGCAAGGTGTTATTATACAGGTATCATCTTCTGATATTTTGGGAGAATTGAAACAGCAGTTCAGCAGAGTTTCTACCGGACCGAATACTTTCTGTATTTCTTGTTTAAGTTTTTCTGCCAGATGTGGTTTGTATGACATAAGCGCACATCCAGGCGCATAGATGTATTGCATAAATATGTAATTGGTTAGTTTCGTCTTGAATAAGATATTATTCCCGGAACAATGAAGCACAATATAAATGCCAAGTAAACCCATGTAGGAATGGCAGAGAGGGCATCATGGCTTCCATATGAGTGCATCCCACTTAGGAAATAGTTCACTCCGAGGAAGGTCATTAAAATGGATAAGAAAGATTCTTGTGCCAGTAGATTGAATAGCCGGTCATCTTTTTTCTTCATAAACCATCTTAGATGCAGCACTGCGATATAGACTGTCAATGTAATCAGTGCCCATGTCTCTTTTGGATCCCAACTCCAGTATCTGCCCCATGATTCATTAGCCCAAATCGCACCGAGGAAAATACCGACGGCAAGAAGTGCCGTGCCAAGAATCATAGACAGTTCGTTGATGAGGCTCATTTGTCGGAGCAATGGAGAAATATAATCTTTCTTTGATGCCGACAGGCAAAGATATGCTATACCTATCATGGCACATATGCCCAAGAAACCATAAGCCATAACCAATGTAGCTACGTGTGCCATAAGCCAAGGTGACTTCAGTACAGGGACTAGAGGGGTTATTTGCGGGTCCATCCAGCTCAGTCCGGAAACGAATAATACAATGCCTCCAAACAGTGTTGCCAGTGCTGTTATAAGGGTATTCTTCTTTAAGAAAACAAAACCGCAAAACACTCCTGCCCAAGCAAGGGTAACCATTGTCTCGTATGAATTAGACCATGGTGCATAACCCGAAATATACCATCGCATGCCAAGCCCTAAAGTATGCAGTATAAAGAAGAAACATACTGCCAATGGCAGTCCTCTGCGTATTGCTTTTGATGTATTGCTTGCTGATGCAGATACAGTAAAATAGGAGAAAATCATGCATATGCCCAATAACAGATATCCAATACGGCATAGCTTGGGTATATTCAGATTGTTGTACGTCACTTCCATTTTCAGCTTTTTATGATTGATATGCTCTCCCTTGCATTGTTGCATCAGTGTATTTGCCACCATGTTGAGCAACGAGTCGGCTTTAGTCCAGTTTCCAGACTTGTCGGATTGAACTATTTGATGCAGATATTGGTTGAACAATATTGCCAAATCTGAAGTTGCAGGATGCTGCATTGCTTCATCAAATGACAACCATCTATGTGAGATGGTATCCGTCGGGTTAGGGAAAATTCGTGGCATATGTCGGGTGAGCAGTTCGTGGAAAAGGTTTATGCGATCGTCTATCTTTAGCAGTTCTTTATCCATTCGGGTTCGTGCTGAAGGATCTTTCGCATATATTTGTTCCATATCCCTTGCCAGACGATAGCTGCCTTGCTCATCAAAGGCATCACGATAAGAAATCCTTTTCCCTTGCCATCCAAAACGTGCAGCCAATTCAGTTTCGTTCACCTCTACAAGAGGAATCATAGACCAGTCGTTTGGATAGACCATTAAACTGAGCAGAAATTGTTCGGGAGTCAAATTCCCTATAATATCTTTGGCCTTGAACTTTCTTACTATTTCGGAGGCGAAAGTATGTACAGGGATGATTCTGCCGTTGTTTGATTGCATTGGAATTTGGCTGAATTGTGTTGCATGAGACGAATCTATAAGAGGCTTTTGCGATGCAACACTCTCAGTGAAGCACAAGAAGATAAGACTTAAGTATAAACCGTTTTTGTTACTTAACAGTTTCCATAGTCGGCGTAGACGGGTGTGTTTGTCGAATAACATCAAAGTCAATCCGATAAACAACATTATATAGCCTGTATATGTCAAAGTACGTCCTGGAACATCGTAGTTTACTGATAGGATGCTTCCTTGTTCATCTTGGTCATACGAAGCCTGATAGAAACGGTATCCATGAAAGTCGAGTACATTATTCATGTAAACCTTTTGCTCGAAAGATTTTCCTTGATGATGGATCCTAAGGAAACTCTCATATGACGAGGGGCTTTGCGAGCCAGGGTATCTGGTCAATTTGAAGTCAATAAGTTCTATCTCGAACGGAAGCTGATAGAAGTTTTGCAGTTCACCTTGTTTAAGGATAATCTGTCCAGAACGTGCTCCTTCTCTTAGGTGTAACATACCCTCCTTGCCATAGAGGTGAGTTACTGTTGCTCCTGCAAGTATGGCTATCAGTGACGAATGTATGACTAAGTAGGTCCATTTGCGGTTTGATGCTAACTTGTATCTGATGGTGATGAAGATAAAATTTAGCACCATCAGAAACTGGAGTAAGAAGAATAAGGGGGAATAGTAAATAAGTGACTTGGCTACAGACGTGCCATAAAATTTTTCTATTACTGTAGCTATAGCCATAATTATAATAAAAATTGCAAGCAATGACAATGTAGTCCTTCTTGAAGAAATAATTTGCTGTAATCCTTTATTCATCGTTTTTCCTTTGGTGATATTTTTTTATAAAATCAATAAAATCTTTTGCGAAATTCAGTGTTGCCTTACGCTTTACAAGCACTAATATTATAATAGGGATGAATAACAGTATCATAACTGCTCCCACAGCCTTTACCCACGAAACAAGGATATTGTTTTCTCGTAATAAGGCACTATGTGCTTGCTCTGATGCAAAACTCAAGTGGGTGATTTCTGCTATTTTGCCTAACATCTTGATAGGGATGGCTCCGTTGGGAATATCCTTATGACATGCTATGCAAGTTCCTCCGCGTGAGAGCTTTTCTCTCTGCTTTTCGGAAAGAGGAGTAGAAGTAGGCCAATGTGAATCGATGGTTTGTACTTGTTCGCCGTTTTTGTTGATGAGCTGCATGAAATCACCGTGCAGTTTCTTGATGACACTTATTTGTACTGTAGTGAACTTGCTGATAGGGTTACCATCTGCATCTACTACATCGGCATATTTGACAGTCTCAGGATGTGCGTCATATATACCCTTGTCAATTCCTAGTCCCATAGCCGTTGGGTTTCCATGACAGTCGGCACATTCGCGCGATTCCAAAGATGTTGTATGTGGATTTAGCGGAGCCAATTCCATGGCATTATATCCTTGAGCAGTTTGTGCTACACGATTCCATGCCACTGTCTTTCCTTGCGTATCAATCACTGTACTTACTGTCTGTATTACTCCAGTAAGTGGAGTCACTCTTCCCTCGCCGTTGATTCCTAGTGGAGCATTTTCCCATCGGATGTGGCTGTAGTCTCCTCTGGTGGCAAGTCCGTGCTGCATTACATATTGCTGATGATAGTCCGCAGTTGTTCCATCGGCATTTACTTTTTCAGGAGAGGCAAGCCAATCTATTGACTTCTGAGAGAAATCAATTACATTCTTGTATCCGTAATATTGTGGAACCCATGTGGAGTGACAGGCATAACATTCCAGTTTATCCATGTGCTCAGGCACTTGTACCATTGCGGTGACGGCTTTTTCCGGATGTTTCCAATTCTTTTTCTTATGGATATTCTTCAGTACAGGCACTTCAAAGTCGTAACCTCCATCGGAGTGTACCAGCACCCTGTTCCCTTTTCTGACTACATTGCCCAAAGGGTTTCCTCTTGAAGACAACAGATATCCGTTTTCTTTAGGGTAGACCATTCCGAATTTTTTTGTTATTTCCAAAGGCTCGTCAGCTACTCCACGAGCTTGATTCATATCCAATTTCTTTCCAAATTCATCTCCATACCCTATGGGAAGTTCCCAAGGGTAGTGTGTAGGTGTACCATGACAGTCGGCACATTCTATTTCGATAGTAGCCAGACTGGTTGAGCCGATGTTCCCGTTCCCATGCATGGCATTTGTAGTATGGCAGTCTTGACACAACAGTCCGGTAACAGTTTTACCGTCTTTTTCAATGCGGTGGTGTGCATCGTTTCGCATATGCTTGAATACATATCCGGCATTTGTGCGTTGCGGCATTCCGTTTTCATCAAACGGTCCTTTACCTTTGCTGCTTTCTAGTGCCATCAAACCTTGGTAGGCATGTCCGATACGGCGTCCTGCGGCATGACAAGCGGCACAAGTGGAGACCTGTACTCCTGAAACATAATTGCCGTTGATGAGTATAGCCGATTTGCGTGAGCCTTGCATGGCATGCACCAATACATGCCCTGCTTTATGCTTGCTGATAGAAGAGTCTCCACCTTCATAGAATCCTTCGTTGCTATATATGTTATGGCAGGCAGCACATCCCATTCCTCTGAAATGTCCTCGGTCTTGCATACCCTTATTGCTCAGGTGGCAGGCATTACAGTTTCTCAGATAACTGAAAGCTGCCTGTCCGGGCATCTTCTCCAGTTCGCTTAGTGAAGTTTGAGGAATCTGCTTTAGTTCTTTCGGGTATTGCCCCGGAAAACTTAATGCCATTTCCTTCATGTATGCTTTATATTTGTCTGTCCCGAAGCGAGGAGTATGACCATCGGGATCATCGATGGTATAGTCGCCATATATATGGTCTTTGTTTTCAGTGTTGATACCGAAACTCCAAGTGATGGCTTTCATCTTTCCGGCATCGGTATTCATTATAGAGCGGTGTACGTTGTAAGTATGGTCTGTATGGCATTGTCCGCAAGTGTTTTCGTTTACTTGCAAGGCTGCAGGTACGGGTGTGAATGCTTTCAGCAGACTGCCATGAGGCACTCCGCTATGGGCCTTTTCTTTATGTTTGGTTTCTTGGGGATTGCCTCCGTGGCATACTACGCATCCGTTGGGGTCTCCCATTTGTTGTCCTTTAACTAGAATCTGTTTCATCATTTCAGTCTCCAGAGGCCGTGTCGGTTCTATACCTTGATGACAAGTAAGGCAATAACTGTTTTCTGCCGGAAATTTTTGTTGGCTGATTTCGGGATGACCTTTTGGCAGTATCAATGCTTCTGTTTCGTCTGTGGCTTTTGTTTTCCAATATTCCCAATAATATCTGACCGAAAAAAATATGGCAGCCAGAATCATTACTAATAAGACTGTATTAATTAGATTTCTTTTCATTTAAAATTATATTTTACAAGACCTTTGTGATCTATTATATCGTGTTGCTTTGTTGTAAGATGATTGAAAAAATGATATGTTTCTTTCAGTCACAAAAATACATTATAAAAATGAACATGGTTTATAAAATAAGGCAATTGGCTTATAAAATAAGGCAATTTTGTGAATTGGAATCTAAAAAACAGTCTTGAAGTTTATTGTAAGGTCATCGATAATGAAAGGTATTGATGGATTATCTGTAAAGCCTTTCTTTCTCTATGATATTGTAGACGGAAGGGTGTAGGAAAAACCTTATATCTTTTCCTTGAGAAATACTTTCTCGGATAAATGTGGAACTGATTTCCAAAATTGGAGTATCTACAGCTCTCACTTTTTCGGGGAGTGTGCTGCTGTTTATTTCATATCCTTTTCTTGGGTAAACCAATATATGATGATGTGTAAGAATTTGTTCCGGCGACTTCCATTTTTGGAATGTTGCCCAATTGTCTGCTCCTATAATCAGATGAAACTCTCTGTTGGGGTAGGCCTGAGATATTTTTTCGAGAGTATTTACTGTATATGAGGGTTTTGGAAGTGAAAATTCGAAGTCGGAAGCATGGAACTTGCTATATCCTTTTATGGCTTCATTTACAAGTCTGAGTCGGGTCCTGTCGTCTAGCATATTCATATTTTGCTTGAAAGGATTCTGAGGTGAAACCATGAACCATATTTCATCTACTTCATTGTTTTCGCAAATGAAGTTTGCCAAAGCAAGGTGTCCTATGTGGATAGGGTTGAAAGAACCTCCGAAAAGACCTGTCCTTATCTTTTTATTTTCCATTTCTTGTAGTTTATAATCTGCCATGCGGCAACAAGTGTCATGGCCACTGCAATGATGTATTGTTCTTTTAATACAGCTACTATACCTACAGCCAAAGCTGCAAAGCCGATGACGATTGTAAGAATCGCCATCAGCTGCATTATCTTCTTAGGGTCTTTTGACATTCTGTGTTATTTTTTGAGGAAGTTACTTATTGTTTCCAATGCATCGGACTGTGCTTTGTCAAGCTCGTCGTTTATTATCACTACGTCAAACTTGTCGGCATATCCAAGTTCAAATTCTGCTTTGGCTATACGGCTTTCTATCACTTCGGGGGCATCGGTACCACGTCCGTTCAGTCTTCGGCGCAATTCTTCTACAGAAGGAGGCTGTATGAATACTGAAAGAGCGCGCTCGCCATAGTATTTCTTTATATTACATCCTCCTACAACATCTACGTCGAATATGACATTCTGTCCTTCGGCAAGCTGTTTTTCGACCTGAGCCTTCAATGTTCCGTAGAAACGGTCTTGGTAGACTTCTTCGTATTCAAGAAACTCGTCGTTTGTAATTCTTTGTCTGAACTCTTCGGGAGTAAGGAAAAAATATTCCACACCGTTCTTTTCGGTACCTCTTGGGGCGCGGCTTGTAGCCGAAATGGAGAATGCCAGATTTAGATTCTGCTTTAGAAGATAGTTTATGATAGTTGATTTCCCGGAGCCTGATGGGGCTGAAAATATAATAAGTTTACCCATGATTTTACATTACGTTTAGTACTTGTTCTTTGATTTGTTCGAGTTCGTCTTTCATCTGTACAACGATGTTCTGCATTTCGGCATGATTTGACTTGCTTCCTGTAGTGTTTATTTCACGTCCCATTTCCTGAGCTATGAAGCCAAGTTTCTTGCCTTGTCCGTGTCCGTTGGCCATAGTTTCGCGGAAGTATTTCAGATGGTTGGCAAGACGCTGCTTTTCTTCGTTGATGTCTAGCTTTTCGATGTAGTAAATAAGCTCTTGTTCAAGGCGATTCTTGTCGTAGTCTACATCAATTGTTTTTTCCAGTGCATCGGTAATCCTTTCCCTGATTTTCGTTACTCTTTCTTTTTCGTAAGGTTCTATAGAGTGAAGCAATGATTCTATGTTGTTTATTTTTTCATTGAATTTCTTTTCCAGGGCTTCACCTTCCTGTTTGCGGAAATTTACCAATGCGTTGATGGCTTCTTCTACAGTCTTTTTTGCTGCATTCCATTCGTCTTCTTCAAGTGTCTGAATATCTACTTTTGATAATACATCGGGCATTCTCAGCAAAGTGTAGAACCAGTCTTGAGGGAGAGGTATGTTGCATGTGTCAGAAATTTCCTTTATTTGGTTGTAGTAGTTCTGTACCAAGGCTTTGTTTATAGGAGTGGCTGCTTCTGTGGCATCCTTTTCTATCCATAGGCAGAAGTCAACTTTTCCGCGTTCCAGATTCTTTGCAATCATATTTCGTATTTCCATCTCTTTTTCTCTGTATAGAGGTGCTATTCGGGCTGAGATGTCAAGTGCCTTGCTGTTTAGTGATTTGATTTCTACGACTATTTTCTTGTCGTTGTATGTTATGGTAGATTTACCATAACCTGTCATTGACTGTATCATAACAAATTTTATTTTTTTGCAAAAGTAAGGAAAAGAAAGGAATTTATAGAAATAGACTAGGATAAAAAGTGTATATTTGCAGACTATAATACATAAAAAGTAACTATGTCGTGCATTTTACATATTGAAACTTCAACAGAAGTTTGTTCTGTTTCTGTAAGTCAGGACGGAATGTCTATTTTCACTAAGGAAGATTTTAACGGTCCTTCTCATGCCACTCTGTTGGGAGTGTTTGTTGATGAGGCTTTGTCCTTTGTAGATAATCATGCCATACCTTTGGATGCAGTAGCAGTAAGTTGTGGCCCCGGTTCTTATACAGGTCTTAGGATAGGCGTTTCTATGGCGAAGGGTGTTTGCTATGGCCGCAATATACCGCTGATAGGTCTTCCTACGCTTGAGGTGATGTGTGTGCCTGTTCTTTTGGAACATGATATTCCAGAGGATGCACTTCTTTGTCCTATGATAGATGCGCGCCGTATGGAGGTTTATGCAGTTGTTTATGACCGCTCGTTGAAGGCTGTCAGAGAAATTGGTGCAGATATAATAGATGAAAGTTCTTATGCTGAGTTTTTGGAAGACCGCCCTGTTTACTTCTTTGGTAACGGTGCTGCCAAATGCAAGGAAAAGATTACTCATAAGAACGCCCGCTTTATAGATGATGTACATCCGCTTGCCAAATGGATGTTTCCTTTGGCAGAGAAGGCTGTAGCTAAGGAAGACTTTAAGGATGTGGCTTATTTTGAGCCTTTCTACTTGAAGGAATTTGTGGCTTCAACTCCAAAGAAGCTGCTGTGATACCCCAAAAAAATGAATTATACGATAGTTTAATATCTTAACAAAAAAAAATGGAATATAATACGCAACAACGTCGACTTCCTCTTCCTGAATATGGAAGAAGTGTGCAGAATATGGTAGATCATGCTCTGACTATTGAAGACCGCGAACAGCGTCAGATCTGTGCAAACACTATTGTTAAAATCATGCGTGGAATGTTTCCTCAACTGAAAGATACTGCCGAGGTAAACCAAAGGCTTTGGGATCATCTTGCCATTATGTCCGATTTTAAGTTGGATATCGATTATCCTGTAGAGATTGTGAGAAAAGAAAGCCTGGATGTAAAGCCTGAAAAAGTGCCATATCCACAGTCGAAACTGAAATATCGTCACTACGGACGTTTTGTTCAGGATATGATAGATGTAGCTGTAAAATATGAAGAAGGTGAAGAGAAGAGGCAACTGGTTAATCTTATAGCCAACCAGATGAGGAAAGACTATTTGGCATGGAATAAAGACAGTATGGATAATCAGAAGATAGTGGAAGATCTGTTCGAACTTTCGGAAGGCAAGATTAAAGTGGCATTGGAAGACATAAAGTTCTTTGACTTGCGTAGCAATAATCAGCGCCGTCGTAATAACAACAACAACAATCAGCAGAGAAAACGAAATGGTTAGTATGGATTCTCTGAAAAAATATAATGACTAATAATTTCTAAATACTGATTTGGCTATGGGCTCATTTGTGATAGAGGGTGGACATAAGCTTAGTGGGGAGATTGTTCCTCAAGGAGCTAAGAACGAGGTCCTTCAGATTTTGTGTGCAGTTCTGCTAACCGGTGAAGAGGTTACGGTAAATAATATTCCGAATATTCTTGATGTGAACAATCTTATTGAACTTCTCAGGGATATGGGAGTTGCTGTGTCTAAACTTAGTGCAGACTCTTATTCGTTCAAGGCGGATAATGTGAATATGGAATATCTGGAGAGTGAGGAATTTCTTTTGAAATGCTCAAAACTGCGTGGCTCTGTTATGCTTATTGGACCATTGTTGGCCAGATTTGGCAAGGCTATGATTTCAAAGCCGGGCGGAGATAAGATAGGACGCCGCCGACTGGACACTCATTTTATCGGTATTCAGAAATTGGGGGCTTCTTTCTGCTTTGATGCGGAGAGGGGAGTGTATGTGCTTTCGGCAGACAAACTTAAAGGTACATATATGTTGCTCGATGAGGCATCTGTAACCGGTACTGCAAATATTGTGATGGCAGCGGTGCTGGCCGAAGGAATTACTACTATATATAATGCTGCGTGCGAACCGTATTTGCAGCAATTATGTAAGATGCTCAACTCTATGGGAGCTAAGATTTCGGGCATAGCCTCTAATCTTCTTACTATAGAGGGTGTGAGTGAACTTAAAGGATGTGTGCATACCGTACTTCCTGACATGATTGAGGTGGGTAGCTTTATAGCTATGGCTGCAATGACAAGAAGCGAGATAACTATAAAGAACGTGTCGTATGATAATTTGGGAATTATCCCCGATAGCTTCCGCCGTCTTGGAATAAAGGTAGAGCAGAAGGGTGATGATATATTTATACCGTCGCAGGAACATTATGAGATAGAGTCTTTTATAGATGGTTCTATAATGACTATATCCGATGCACCTTGGCCCGGACTTACTCCCGACTTGCTTAGTGTGATGCTCGTTGTGGCTACTCAGGCAAAGGGCAGTGTACTTATTCATCAGAAAATGTTCGAGAGCCGTTTGTTCTTTGTTGACAAACTTATAGACATGGGAGCTCAGATTATTCTTTGTGACCCTCACAGGGCAGTGGTGATTGGTCATGACCATAATTTCAGCCTGCGTGGAGGTAATGTAACTTCGCCTGATATACGTGCCGGTATAGCATTGCTTATTGCGGCACTTGGAGCTGAGGGTACTACAAGAATACATAATATAGAGCAGATAGACCGTGGATATCAGAATATCGAACAGCGTCTTACGGCTTTGGGCGCAAGAATTACGAGAATTTGATATTGTGATGGTTTTTGGTTTTGACGAATAGTGAAAGTTTATGATAAAGAAAGATGAAGTTTATAAAATAGGAGTGATAAACAAGCCGCACGGAGTGAAGGGTGAGGTTACATTCACTTTTACCGATGATATATTCGACCGTGTGGATTGTGATTATCTTATTCTGATGATGGATGGTATTCTTGTGCCTTTTTTTATTGAGGAATACAGATTTCGTTCGGACAATGCTGCCATAGTGAAATTTGAAGATGTTGACTCGGCAGAAAAAGCACGTATGTTTACCAATGTAGAGGTGTATTTCCCAGTTAAGTTTGCCGATGAACAGGATGAGATTTCTTCATGGGGCTATTTTATCGGTTTTGGTGTTGATGATGTAAATCATGGATGTCTGGGTAGAATAGTTGATGTGGACGATGCTACTATGAATATCCTGTTTATCATAGAAAGAGAAGACGGTGAAGAACTTATGCTCCCTGCACACGAGGAATTTATTTTAGATGTTGATAAGAAAAAGAAAATTGTGAAGGTGAATATTCCTGAAGGTCTGTTGTAGAATGAAAATTTTGCAACAGACTGTTGAAACAAGAAATAAAAGTATTTGTATTTTGATAAGATGAAAAAGGGTAGAAAGGCTTTTTGGAGGAACTTTAAGTTTAAGTACAAACTTACCATAATAAATGAGAATACTCTTGAAGAGGTGGTAGGGATTCATGTCTCTAAACTGAACGGACTGTCTGTCTTGTTGTCTTTCTGTTCGGTAATCTTTCTTGTGGCTGCGTTTATAATAATATATACACCGTTAAGAAATTATCTTCCGGGATATATGAACTCTGAAACGCGCGAAATGGTTGTGACCAATGCTTTGAGGGTTGACTCGCTCAAATTGGCACTTGAAAAGCAAAACAGATATATCATGAGTATTCAAGATATATTCAGCGGAAACGTAAAAGTGGATTCAGTACAATCTATAGATTCTCTCACAAAACTGCGCTCAGAACAGCTTATGGAACGCTCTGTAGAGGAAGAGAAGTTCAGAAAGAAATACGAAGAAAATGAAAGATATAATCTGCGAAATGTTGCCGATAAGGCTTCAGCTTCGGGGCTTTTGTTCTATCGTCCCGTAAATGGTATAGTAGAGGATGCTTTTTCACCGGATAATGGAATGAACGGTGTAAGATTGTCTTCTGGAGTATCAGAAAATGTTTTGGCTGTTTTGGACGGAACTGTCATATCGGCTCAGTATACTGCCGGACAAGGATACGTCATAATGGTGCAACATGTGCAGAATTTTATAAGTATATATAAGAATTGCGGTGTCCTGATGAGGAAGGCTGGTGATAGTGTCAAGGGAGGTGATGTGATAGCTGTCATGCGAGGAATTAAAGAACTTTCTCGTGATGAAGCTGATAAAAAGAAACAAGACCACTCTTACCTTACTTTTGAACTTTGGCATAGAGGCTCTCCTGTGGATCCGGAAAAGTTTGTGGTGTTTTAGTCATGGTATATAACTATGATGTTGATTTATATACCGCAATCTACAGATAAATCAAAATCTTATGAAGAAACAGATAGCAATTTTGGGCTCTACGGGTTCTATTGGAACTCAGGCCCTGCAAGTAGTGGATGAGCATCCTGATTTATACGAAGTTTATGCCATTACTGCAAATAATAGTGTAGAACTGCTTGTAGAACAGGCCAGGAAATTCAATCCGGAGGTGGTAGTTATTGCAAATGAAGACAAGTATCAGTTTCTGAAGGATGCTTTGTCTGACTTGCCTATTAAGGTGTATGCCGGTGCAGATGCCATTTGTGATGTAGTCGAATCTTCACCTATAGATATTGTTCTTACCGCAATGGTGGGATATGCCGGACTTCGCCCTACAATCAATGCTATTCAGGCAGGGAAGACTATAGCTTTAGCAAATAAGGAGACTCTTGTAGTGGCTGGTGAACTTATTACAGAACTAGCCGGACAATATCGTACACCTATACTGCCTGTCGACTCCGAACATTCGGCTATATTCCAGTGCCTTGAAATGAATAATCCTATAAGCAAGGTTATACTTACGGCTTCGGGAGGACCTTTTAGAGGCTTTTCTTTGGAGCAATTTAAAGCTGTTACAAAAGAACAGGCACTGAAACATCCTAACTGGAGTATGGGGGCCAAGATTACTATAGACTCGGCTTCGATGATGAACAAAGGCTTTGAGGTGATAGAGGCTAAATGGCTCTTTGGAGTGAAACCTGAGGATATTGAAGTGGTGGTACACCCTCAGTCGGTGATACATTCTATGGTGGAATTTGTAGATGGAGCGGTGAAGGCTCAGCTTGGTGTTCCGGATATGAGACTCCCTATCCAGTTTGCATTCTCGTATCCTAAGAGGGTAAAACTATCGGGCGAAAGACTTGATTTCATGAAATGTAATACTCTTACTTTCGAAAAGCCAGACATGAAGTTATTCCGTAACCTTGCCTTTGCTTATGAAGCGATGAATCGTGGAGGCAATATGCCTTGCATCCTCAATGCAGCCAATGAAGTGGTGGTAGCTGCTTTCCTTAAAAATAATATATCTTTCTTGGGAATGAGCGATGTGATAGAGAAAACGATGCAGAAAGTGGACTTTATAAAGAGTCCTAAATATCAAGACTATGTTGAGACAGATGCTGTAGCACGCCGTATTGCTGCTGAATATGTAATTAATGCCGGATTCTAGATTGATGCAGCCGGCTGATTGTTGGATAATTAATAATTAAAAATTTAAACTAAGATTTATAAAGACCGATGGAAACATTTTTGATTCGTGCCCTTCAGTTGATACTGAGCTTGTCGCTTCTGGTGATTGTTCACGAGGGAGGACATTTCTTCTTTGCCCGTCTTTTTAAGATAAAGGTGGAGAAATTCTATATATTTTTTGACCCGTGGTTCTCATTGTTTAAATACAAGCCTAAGAACAGTGATACCGAATATGGTGTTGGATGGTTGCCTTTGGGTGGATACTGTAAGATAGCGGGTATGATAGACGAGTCTATGGATACCGAACAGATGAAACAGCCTGCACAATCGTGGGAGTTTCGCTCTAAACCAGCATGGCAGAGACTGTTTGTAATGATAGGTGGTGTTATGATGAACTTTATTCTTGCCTTGTTCATTTATTCCATGATACTTTTTACATGGGGAGACAATTATATAGCTTTGAAAGATATGAGCTATGGACTGAAGTTTAATGAAACTGCGCAGAATATAGGTTTCCGTGACGGAGATATTCTTTTGAGCGCAGATGGTGTAGAACTGGAACGCTTCGGAATGGATATGATTCGAAGTGTGGTAGAGGCTGATTCTGTCAAAGTACTTAGAAAAGGCAAGGAAGTGAGCATATTGATGCCTGAACTTAGTCTTATTGAAGTGGCAAAGGAAGATCCTATGTTTATGGATTTGTTTTATCCTAATGTAGTTGATTCTGTATTTCCTGGAGGAAGTTTCGATAAGGCAGGTATAAAGAAGGGTGACAAACTTGTTGGTTTCAACGGAAAACCGATTGATTCGTGGAATGTTTTTGTGGAATATCTGTCCGACTTGAAACTTAGAGCCGAGGTGGAGGAAAAATCAAGTTTCGAGTTTTCTTTGGCATATTCGCGTGCTGGTGTTATGGATACTGTAATGGTACATACAGGTGAAAAATTCACTATTGCAGCTTTATGTAGCTTGTCGGACTACAAGTATACAACAAAAACTTATGGGTTGATGGAGTCGTTTCCTGCCGGTGCTGCCTTAGGTATAAATACAATGAAAGGGTACGTTAACGACCTGAAGTATGTTTTTACCAAAGAGGGGGCTTCAAGTGTAGGAGGATTTGCTACAATAGGAAGTATATTCCCTTCTACATGGGATTGGCATAGATTCTGGTCTATGACAGCTTTTCTTTCTATTATACTTGCAGTGATGAATATACTTCCTATTCCTGCATTGGACGGAGGTCATGTATTGTTCCTGATCTACGAGATCGTGGCAAGACGCAAGCCTAGCGAAAGGTTCCTTGAATATGCACAGATTGTAGGCATGTTCCTTCTTTTTGGTTTGCTTATTTGGGCAAATTTTAATGATATGTTGAAATATTTATTCTGATAGATAAAAAACTGTTTTCTGACAGATAGGATAGATGTGATAAGTTGGCAAGGTTTTTATATAAATGAGAAATCTTGTCAACTTCTTTACTGATAAAACTCCTTTATTTTAATACATGAATGTAGCAAATAAGCCTGTGTAGAACACTTAGGCTGTGGAATATTGCAGGTATGCAGTGCTTGCTGCCATTAAGGCTTCATTATGTCTCTAGTTTAAATCAAGATGATTTCACATCACTGGTGATATTTTCTTTGGGTATAACCTTCCAAAGTGGAGAATTGTGGTGTGTATTTCACAAGGGCTGTGTATATTCTTTGCTGTATTAAAAATCAAGAATCGTATTTATTCATAAACCTTAATTCGATATAATATTAAAAATGAGAAAGTATTTATTATCAATCGTGATGCTTGGAAGCATGGTTTGTTCATCTTCTTTGGCATATTCACAAGAAAGAAAACCGGAGTATATTCAGGCAGAGAAGTTCACTAATGAAAAGCTCGGAAAGATGTTGTTTTCTACTATGGTAGATCCGCATTGGTTTCATAAAGGAAGTAATTTCTGGTTTGAGTATAAAACTTCTGAAGGGAAATTCT
This sequence comes from Phocaeicola sp., assembly GCA_020026175.1. Taxonomy (GTDB): domain Bacteria; phylum Bacteroidota; class Bacteroidia; order Bacteroidales; family Bacteroidaceae; genus Phocaeicola. Next base: position 61,126 of record JAHHQV010000004.1, read on the forward strand.
GGTATGTGGTCAATGTAGGGCAAAAGAAGAAAACCTTGCTTTTTGATCGTGACAAATTAGCCTCTCAGCTTACAGAAATAGTACACGACCCTTTTGAAGCCCGTCATCTGCCTATCTCAAATCTGAAGCTGAAGGAAGATGACCGTACTTTCACCTTCGAAGTAGTCTCCTCTCAATATGAAGAAGATAAAAAGGATAAAAAAAAGAAGGGAAAAAAGGTTTTTTATTTTTCTTACGATTATGCAACACAAAAACTTACACACTTGTCGGATGCTAAGAAAGAACCTAAGAAGTTAGGATGGGCTTCTGTATCGCCCGATGGTCAGAGTGTAGTTTATGCTAAAGACTGCAATCTGTATAAAATGAGTATAGCCGATTATCGTAAGGCACAGAAAAATGAAAAAGACAGCACTATTGTAGAAGTACAGCTTACAAAGGACGGGATGCCGGAGTTTGGATACGGAATACCATATAGCATCCTTAACACTGATACTCTGTGCAACGGAAAACGTCGCCGTGCATGGGGGTGTTGGTCGCCTGACTCGAAACATTTTGTTACAATAGTTTCGGACGACAGGAAAGTGAAACCTTTGTGGGTGATAAACTCTATAGCCGAACCACGCCCTACTCTTGAAACATACAAATATCAGATGCCTGGCGAAATGGATGCCCCCGAAGACCATTTGTATATCTTCGATATGACCAATAATACAAGAAAGGAGATAAAAGTTGATGCCTGGAAAAACCAGTCTTTAGGACTTGAATACAAGCCATATGAAGAAAGCCAGAGAGACGATGAATTTATCCCTGCTGTATGGCAAGGCGACAACAATCGTTTCTATCTTACACGTAGCAGTCGTGACTTGCATCGTATAGATGTTTGTACATACACTGTAGGTCAGGACTCAATAGTTCCTATAGTGAAGGAAAGAATGAATACATATCAGGAGACACGTCCTATCTATGTACTTGGGGGAGGAAAAGAGTTTATACAGTGGAGCGAACGTGACGGATGGGCGCACCTATATATGTATGATGATAAAGGAAACCTCAAAAATCGTATAACAGAAGGACCATGGCACGTGGAAGAAGTTGTGAAGGTAGATGAGGCTGCCAGAACTGTATATTTCACAGCAAACGGTCGTGAGAAAGGTGAGAACCCGTATTACGAACATCTCTATAAAACAGGAGTGAATGGAGGTAGTATTAAACCTATTACAGATGGAAATTTCTTTCATAAAGTATCTATGTCGGACGATGCTAGATTTGTGGTGGACAACTATTCGAGGGTTGATACAGAGCCATGTGCAGTATTGAAAGACAATAACGGCAATAAACTGATGACAATACAGGAAAGCGATTTCTCACAACTGAAGGCAGCAGGCTACAGATTTCCTGAACTCTTTACTGTAAAGGCAGCAGATGGAGTTACAGATTTGTATGGAGTGATGTACAAACCATATAACTTTGATTCTACCAAAGTATATCCTATTATAGATTATGTATATCCGGGTCCTCAGGTGGAAGCAGTGTATTATCCTTTCACGCGTATGAGTGTACGTACCGACAGATTGGCACAGGCTGGATTTATTGTAATATCTGTAGGACAGAGAGGAGGACACCCTAGCCGTTCTAAGTGGTATCATAATTATGGATATGGCAATATGCGTGACTATCCATTGGCCGACCACAAGGCTGCTGTAGAGCAGTTGGCTGCGCGCCACAAATTCATAGACATCACAAAAGTGGGAATACACGGACACTCTGGTGGCGGATTTATGTCTACAGCAGCTATCTGCCAGTATCCTGATTTCTACAAGGCAGCAGTTTCTTGTGCAGGAAATCATGACAATCGTATCTATAATCGCTGGTGGAGCGAAACCCATCATGGGGTAAAAGAAACTGTAACTGAAAAAGGAGATACAACTTTTGTTTACAAGATTGCTACAAATCCTGAAATTGTGAAGCAGTTGAAAGGCCATCTGATGTTGGTACACGGAGACATAGACAATAATGTACATCCTGCTAATACTATCCGTGTGGTCAATGCTTTGATACGTGCCGGAAAACGTTTCGATATGCTTTTCCTTCCTGGACAGAGACATGCATTCGGCGATATGGACGAGTATTTCTACTGGCGTATGGTTGATTATTTCTCAGAGCATCTGAAAGGTCAGAAAGAAACTTCTGTAGATATTCCAAAGAGATAGATTAGTTCTTTGGCTATAGCATAGAGGTCCTTGATACTCAAATATTTCCTCCTGTTGCGGAACTCCGAAACAGGAGGAACATTCTTTATATGCCCATAACTTATACCATCTGTTGCCGTTTTTTCTACTTCAATATGAATTTCATTGTTTTTACTGGGCGTAGATAATATTTCGTTTTTTTACCAGCTTTTATAATTCTTAGTTTTCCATAAAGATTGAATGTCTTGCTGGCATCGGCGCACAGATACCTTTCATTGTTCTCATGATAAAAGATATCAAAATTGTTATTGTATAAGATTGTATTTATCTCGGAAAATCCATCTTTGAAATCTTGGAAAAACTCTCGTGCTTCTTCTTCGGTGAACATTCTCCAATCTGTTATTCCATCAATGGAATATCCTTCCAGGGTAGGAATGGCATCTACGGCAAGAACATCCGGCCATTGATTGGTAGATATAACCGTGACAATGGCTTCTTTGGGTGATATTGTTTCTGATTTCCACACAAACATCGGTCCGAAAATATCAAAAGCCGAAGGCATTTCATCAACGAAAAATGTTTCCATATTATCACCATCACCACCATCCTCTCCGCCACCTTCGCTACTATCTCCACCGCTGCTGTCTTCTCCATCTTCGTTACCATCACCGCCCTCAGGATTTTCATCACTACTTCCGTCTCCATCTTCTTCTGTATTGCCTTCATTTAGCTCTAACGAAATTTCTTCTTCCATTTCCCAACCGTTGATACTGAAATCACCATCAAGTTCAAAATCTCCATCATTTTCACCATCATTATAATGTCCTTTAAACTTGTATGGCTTTCCACATTTCATCTCTTTCTTTAATGAGTAGCTATAGATTTTAGTCTTGTCACCATAATCCATACAAATATTTATTTTAGTATTCCCCGATTTGATAGGGAAAAAATATCTTACTCCAGAAGTCCATATATCATCTTTCCTGAAACATGCTATATCGGCTTCAGATTCGTAAATATGCAAACCGTCGTCTATCTCATACGAATGATACACAGGAGATATTGAAATCTTTATATCAGATACATTGTGTGGGATGTTTCCCAATTCAAACTCTACAGAAGAAACTATGAAAACAGGAGTGAGATAAATGTCGGCAGATTTCGTTATCTTCATTTTGCTGTGAGCGGCCATTAAAGGACACGAAGAAGAGTTGCCGTTTTTCATGCTCACTATTGGTTTCTGTGCAAAAGTCTTTTCTTCATAGTATTCATCATCCTTTAGCCCGCAGAACATGTTTATAGAGTATTCACCTTCTGCCAGATTTATGGCAGGAGCACAATCCTTGTCGAAACGGATACTATTCGTTTCATTGTTTTTCAAGTCAATACAGAAAACCCCAATTGGATAGCTGAAATTATTGTCATTGTCAAAACTCCCGTCAGTAGGCATTATCCGTACAGGAATTTTTCCTTCGTTATTGTCTTCTACAATATATTTGCTACATGCAGAGATAAAGAGTATTATTAGCAAGGAAATCTTATAAAACATATTTCTAATGATTTGATATAAATAATTAAACTATTCAAATGAAATTATGACCATTAGTCAGAGATGAAAATTTCAATTTTTCTGAAATAAAGACTATGATACTTTATTATTTCTACTCACCTATATGTCAAATTAAGAAAATGATTATCTTTACAAAAGGAAAAAGATTTGTAGGTTACTCGAAAAAAATATAGCTTATGAACGCATGTGTATTTTATAGACTGGAAAAATTTGATGACACTTATATAGATAGTATAAACACACTTCTTTCACAACTAAGTTCTTCTGCAATAAGAATGACAGAAGAAAGACTGAAAGAAATAGTGGAGTCCGATTCAAGCGAATTGTATCTGATGAAGCATGACGAGGAAGTGATAGGCATGTTTACGTTGGGGATGTATGTCAGTCCCACAGGAAGGAAATGTTGGCTTGAAGACGTGGTTATAGATAGCAGATTCAGAGGAAAGTCATTGGGCAAGTCTCTTATGATAAAAGTGTTCGGACTGCTTGAAAAGAAGGGAAATGTTACATTGATGCTCACATCCAAGCCTGCAAGATTGGCGGCAAACAAACTCTATCAGTCGTCTGGACTAAAAAAGAAAGAAACGAACGTTTATATAAAATCTTTTGATTGATTTATGACTAATTTGATATTGAGAGGCTGGAACTGGTGTAGGAGATTCAGAAAAAGGTGTGGTTATGGTGTTCATTCGCCTTCAGATTTCTTTCTTATAACTTTCGTTTTTTATGAAAAACTTCCTTTTTATGCTTACGAACGTCTAAGTAATATAAGGCGTTCATGCAATGACAAACCAGAACATAGAGAGAAAGTCGATAAAATGCTGTTCAGACTTGTTAATTATCTTCAGCCCAAGTCGATGCTTGAGATTGGTACCGGAACAGGAATATCTACCATGTATATGGCCGAGGGTAACATGAAGATGAAGGTGGTGACATTTTCTGATTTTCTTACAGACAAGATATGTAATGATACATGTGGATGTAGAAAAGATATTGAATACAGAAGAGGAGGAGTAGACGAGGCTTTGCGGTATATAAGCGAGTCGGAAATAAAGCCCGACCTTATTCATATAGCCAACACTGCAGATTATATTGATGCTTTCGAGTCAGTAGTGCCTTATGTATCATCGGACACATGTGCTGTCATTTCTCATCCTTACTCTGATGCAAAAAAGAAGGAGTGGTGGCAGAATGTGATAAAAGACAGTCGTATCTATGTCACATTCGATTTATATGATTTAGGTCTAGTGTTTTTCAACAATAAACGTGTAAAAGAACATAGGATTGTTAATTTCCTTTGACCATATGCAATATGAAAATTTAGAATTAAGACTTAATTTGTAAAATCTTTGTTGATAAAAAATATAGAGTATTATGAAAAAGAGTATGGTATATACCAAAACAGGAGATGCCGGAACGACCTCTCTTGTAGGTGGAGTGAGAGTTTCGAAGACCCATCTTCGTCTGGAAGCCTATGGCACAATAGATGAACTAAATTCAAATATCGGAGTATTGGTTTCGGTAGTTGATTATGCAGAATATGAAGAATATCTTCGTTTCGTACAGCATAAGCTGTTTTCATTAGGTTCATATCTTGCCACAGATACAAGCAAGACAGAACCGAAACTGGAATCATACATAGGTGCAGAAGAAGTTACCCGTATGGAAAAGGTCATTGATGAAATGGATGAAACTCTGCCGCCGTTAAAAGGTTTTGTTCTTCCTGGTGGCAGTCATGCTGCGTCTGTGTGTCATGTGTGTCGCACCGTGTGCCGGAGGGCCGAAAGAAGGATGTTGGCTCTCGAGTCGGAAGGAATTATGGCATTGGATGATAACTGTAAGAAGTTTATCAACAGATTGTCAGATTTCCTGTTTGTTTTGTCCCGAAAATTGAACTATTTGTCAGATTATGATGAAATTTATTGGGATAAGACTTGTAAATGATTTTTTTTGTTTTATTTTTGCGCTTCAATTATAAAAAAGTAGAACTTTTAAAATATTATATTATGTATTGGACATTGGAATTGGCCTCAAAATTGGAAGATGCACCATGGCCTGCAACTAAAGAAGAATTGATAGATTACGCTATGCGTTCTGGCGCTCCTATGGAAGTTATTGAAAATCTTCAGGAAATGGAAGATGAAGGTGAAATATACGAAAGCATTGAAGATATTTGGCCTGACTATCCAAGCAAGGAAGACTTTTTCTTCAACGAGGAAGAATATTAATAGCCTATAGATGGGTTAAGAAAACAATACCGGAGCGGCAGACAATCCTTTTTTGTCTGCCGCTCTGGTATTGTTATGACCGATGTATTTTATATTTTACACCCGAAGTTGCTAAATAGTACAATATGTCACTAAATAAAGAAGTGGCTTTAGAAGGAAGAAACGATTGACAAAAAGGTTGAATACAATATCTCTTTGCGATATAGTCAGGAAGTTTAATTAAAGAAGTATTCTCTTTTTTTGCTAAAGTATATGCTTCATGTTTATCAATCACAATATTCTTTATAAATGATTCTGATTGATAGTCATAATTCGTAATTTCAAAATCAAACACCAGATTTCCGTTGTAGTCAAAACCTGTGATTATAGTTGCAACTCGTGACAAATCAGGGTCTGTTTCAATTAACAATTCTTCTAATGCAAGCATAATAGATAAGTTTTTTTTGTCTGTGAACATACACTGTTATAACTTAGTGTCCAGCAAAATAAAGATAAAAAACAGATGCTTTTTTTATATACAGGCTGATAAGATACTTGAACGATAATTTTCTTCAGAGTATGTAGCTTATGTCAAAAAGAAACTTATATTTGCAGATATATTAAATGACTACATGTCGAGATTGTGTGTTTGACATAAATGAGATATCATCTGCACTAAAGCATCTACTGCGTTTTTTTAAAACGTCTAATCGCTTTGATTAAAACGATTGGTCGTTTTGAATCAAACGCCTTGTCGTTTTAAAATGGGTGGTTTGCTTATATGATAAATGATAAAAGGAATAAACGATGAAGCAATATGAAGCAGTTCGCAAATTTACAGACAAAATGAATACATATTTTCATGGACAAGCTAAGTAAAGAACAAAGGCATCATTGTATGGCAGCAATAAAGGGAAAAGATACAAAGCCCGAATTGCTGGTACGTAAGTTCTTGTTTAGCCGTGGATTTAGATACAGATTGAACCATCCGCGGCTGCCGGGGCATCCGGATATTGTTTTGCGCAAATACAGAACGGTTATTTTCGTGAACGGATGTTTTTGGCACGGACATCAAGGATGTAAGTATTTTGTTCTTCCAAAGACTAATGTGGAGTTTTGGAGTGCTAAAATAGAAAGGAATCAAAAACGGGATATAGAAGAACAGCAAGAACTGGCAGCTATGGGATGGCATTGCATTACCGTTTGGGAATGTCAGTTGAAGCCGAAAGTAAGACAGAGGACTTTAGAGTCATTGGTGTATACACTATCCCGTATCTTTGTGGAAGATAGAAGGGTGAAGTCTTATGAAGATTATGAAGATGATTTAAGGATAGTGGCAGAAGAAGTTGTAGGATATGGTACAGTTGATTATGAAACTAAAATAAACTGATGTGGCAATAGCCTCAGTAAGAATATATATTGAATTATATTGAACATTGATTTGCGGTTTGACTATTTAGAGTAGAACTTTTGCTCTTATTGCTGACGAACAAATTATTTGTTCTTTTTGTTTTTATTTTTATAAAAGGTTAGATTATGAAGAAAATTTTAATGTTTGTTTTTGCTGTATTGGCAATAGGATTTGCCAATGCTGAAAATGCAGAAGTTGATAATGTAGAGTCTGTAATGAAAACTAAATCTGATGGCTTGGTAAAGCATCTTACCAAGGCTGAGTTCCTTCAGAAAGTGTATAATTATGAAAAGAATCCTGAGACTTGGAAGTATGAAGGTGACACTCCGGCTATAATTGATTTTTATGCAACATGGTGCGGTCCTTGCAAAATGATAGCTCCAATACTAGAGGAACTTGCCAAAGAGTACTATGGTAAGATTGTTATCTATAAGATTGATACAGACAAGGAAAAGGAACTGGCTTCTGCCTTTGGTATAAGAAGTATCCCTACTCTTCTTTTTATCCCAAAATCGGGTGATCCTCAGGTGTCTCAAGGTGCTATGCCAAAGGAAGGTCTAAAGAAAGCCATAGATGAATTCCTCTTGGGTAATAAATAAGCCTTGGTCATGATAGTTATGCCTTTTGGCATTTTATGAGTACTTTTTCGCCATTATTCAAAGTAGTGGCGAAAATGTATGTTTCTCCTCCTTCTTTCAATTTCAGTTTTTTCCTTAGTTCGGCCACCGTAGAAGGGAAGTTCCTTACAGTAAGGTTGGCTTTGTCTACATTTTCCAACAGTGATTTTATTTCTTTTTTGTTGAAGCTGCTTGTAGCTATTACCTTGAATTTTCTTCCCGGAAAATCAATAAGTTTGTTGGATGTATAAAGATGGCTGTTAGGGTGCAGCTTGTCTACTTTATATCTTCCTGACAATATTTTGTATGCTCCAGCTTTCAGCAGTGCTGCTCCTGGTTCGTAGATGTATTCTTGTATATTGTCTGTTAGAGTGCAGATGGAGTTTCTCTCTTCCTCAAGAGTGAAGTCAAGATGTTGTGTCGAAAAGTTATTAACAATCTGTTCACAACTTATTGTTATATTATTTTCTTTTGATTTATAGTTGTTTATGCTCTTTTTTAATATCAAAATAAGCTCTTTGCACTCGTTATTAACAGATATGATGTGAATGTTGTTGATAAACTTTAATTCTCTTATTGTTGAAAAAATATCCAGCATAGGTGAGAGCTTTATCATCACTTTGTCTGCTTTCTCTACAAGTGTTTTTTCCAGTGATGAAACATCTGGTTCACATTCGGATATAAGAACTGTTTTTCCACCGTTGGCATCTCTTCTGGCAGGATCTAGGAAGATGCAGTCGGCTTTATCCATTTTTTCAAGAAATGTCACTCCGTCTGTATTGTGTACCTCTATATGATTTAGTCCTAAAGTCTCGAAATTGTTTCGGGCAATTTCGCATAAGTACTCTTGACGTTCTACATAATGTGCATGCTTGAAGTTTCGGGCAATGAACGAACAGTCTACGCCAAGTCCTGCTGTCAGGTCGGCGAATGTGTTTCCACTTGCTAATGTTGCTTTATATAATGCTGTTAGTTCGGAAGAACATTGTTCCATCGACAAGTGCTTAGGATATAATATCCCGTCGGTATTGGCCCATGACGGTATTTTCTTTTCAGCAATCTGATGTCCGGATATTTGTGTCACTACTTCATTCATATCCACATTGGGATATTTTTTTGCCTGTAGTGCCAGTTGTCTTACATCGTCTTTGTAATGTTCTTTTATGAATTGTCTTGTTTCGGCAGATATTTTATCCATTTTTGTTGTTGGTTTGATAATTATTTACAAAGGTAATCAATGACTGTCAATAAATTGGTCGATAATGGATTTTTGCATATAATTTATATACTCTAATTCCCGCAAATGGTTACGGCTCTCGTGTTGCATACCTTCTTGGCGTACCTTCCACTTATCCTAATAAGGCAACTTGATGTAATATGCTGCAAAACGCATAATCAAGAAGAATCAATCATATCCCGATTTAAAGGTTTTTGCATAAGCAGGATTTTTAGGTATAGAAGTCCAGTCTGTATTCTCTGTATGTTGATCTATTTGTATAGAACTGAAAATGTGTTTGAAAACAAATGTTTTACATTATAAAGTGCTGGATAATGTAAACTTATAACTTTAAATTTATTTCAATATCAGAGAAATCACAGAGCATGATTTTTGATAACCATAGAAAAAACTCTCTATAAAATAACAACATTTCTTAACAAATAACGAACTATTAAATGACAGAGCCGTGTAAAATCTGAATATATATATTTTTTTTTTTAAGTTGGACTATCCATAAATTAATTATATTTGCAAAATATTTTAATAGAACCTTATAATAGGTTACAATAGTTCGTTAAAAATTCGCCAAGCCTAAGCGGCTCTGGCAGTAAATAAAATGAGTTCTTTGAAAAGTTTGTCAATTAATTGCGTGTTTGGTTCAATCCCAGACACGCAAATAAATCGTTCAAGCATGTAAGCATTGTGTATGACTGACTTGCATGATGATATGGAATATTTTATTCCCATCCTCTTACAGGCAGCTTTTGCAAGGTTTATCGCTGCAAGTGATGCATTAAAGTGAAAAGCCAGTTTCCTGAGGTCAGTAGACTGACAGTTTGTTATTCCGGCATGTTAAGTGCTTTGGGGTATGCTTTCAGTCCGTAAAGTTTACCCTTGTTCACTTTGTACTCGGTACATCTTGTGATGTCCAGATTTTCAAAGTCAATCTTTCCGTCATACAATTTTGGACGCCCGCTCTTGTATTCGCCGGCACAACCAGACCAGAAATAGCCAATCCACGGCGTTTTGCTGCCTGATTTTGGAATGAAAGACAGATCAACGGCTATCGCCTTACGACCACCTTTAAGGTGCTCTCTGATGATGGTTTC
>JAHHQV010000040.1 GCA_020026175.1 Phocaeicola sp.
AGTCACACCCTGCATGGGTGTGTGGATTGAAACCAGTAGGAACTTATCTTACTATTCTGTAAAGATGTCACATCCTGCGTGTGTAAATTGAAACTCACTTTCAATTTTTGAAACCCTCTTATATCTGTGTCACACCATATGTGGATATTGAAATTCATCAATGAAGTATGTCTGTATTATATAGTCGAATAGAAAAGTTAAGTAAAGCATAATTGATTTATTAATTTGTAGAAAGATAGAACAGTGGAAATTTCAGTTGAATGGGAGCGGATGAAATAACCATTTGGATTTTGATAAGGATTGTAAGACGGTTATGGAAAAAAACATATTGACAGTGCGACTCTTGATTTGAATACTTGAAACTATCGTTAAAATGGGAGTGGAGCCTTAGATTGATTGCCTTTCAGAAATAATTATTACCTTTGTTTCAGATAACTCTCTTTGTAATTAGAAACAATCAACTTTTAGGTAATAAAAATGATAAAACTTCGTTGCGTGGTAGAGCGTATCACTTTTCAGAATCAGGAGAACGGGTATTCGGTGATGCGTGTGAAAGTGAAAGGGTATAATGATTTGGTTACTCTTGTGGGCAATCTGCTGGATGTGCCTGTGGGGAGTGTGCTGCTTTGTGACGGCAACTGGAAGGTGGACAAGAAGTACGGCAGCCAGTTTGTGGCAGAGAGCTGGGAGGAGGTTATGCCTGCCACGGTGTATGGCATAGAGAAGTATCTGGGCAGTGGACTGGTGAAGGGGATAGGGCCTAAATTTGCCAAGTTGATTGTGGGTAAATTCGGGGTGGATACTATTGAGGTGATTGAAACTGATATAGAGAGACTGAATGAGGTGGACGGTATAGGCAGAAAGCGTATTGACATGATTCGTGAGAGTTGGGAGAAGCAGAAGGAGATTAAGAATGTCATGGTGTTTCTGCAGGGATATGGCGTGAGTACTGCGTATGCTGCCAAGATTTTCCGTCAGTATGGCAAGGAGAGTATTGATAAGGTGAAGGAAAATCCGTATCGTCTGGCTGATGATATTTGGGGGATTGGTTTTAAGACTGCCGATGGTATTGCTGCCAAGATGGGGTATGGAAAGAATGACTTGAGACGATGCAAGAGTGGAATTCTTTATACTCTCGGACAATTGGCCAACGAGGGGCATGTGTATGCTGAGGAGGAGCAGTTGGTGAAATCGGCTGTGGAACTTCTTGAGGCTGACGAGGAGCCTATAAGGGAGGCCGTGAAACAGATGATTGGTGCCGAGGAACTTATTATGGATGGTGAGGCTGTGTATATGCCTCCTTTCTTTTATGCCGAGTGTGGTACGGCCAATCGTCTGAAGTCGCTTCTTGATGCTTCGGAGGACAGGTTGTTTTCTTCTTCTGTTGATGTTGCTGCTATCTCGAAAAAAACGGGTATAGAGTATGATGAGGTACAGATTGCCGCTATAAGGCAGTCTACGGAATCGAAGGTGATGGTGCTTACTGGTGGTCCGGGTACGGGAAAGTCTACTACTCTGCATGCTATTATCACGGCTTTGCAGGGGGCGGGGCTTCGTATTATGCTTGCTGCTCCTACGGGACGTGCTGCCAAGCGTATGACGGAAACTACGGGTATGGAGGCGAAGACTATTCATCGTCTTCTGGAATATAATCCTCAGGATGGGTATAAGAGGAATGACGAGAATCCTCTGGAGGCTGATGTGTTGATAGTTGACGAGTGTTCGATGATTGATATTCTGCTGATGAATAATCTGATGAAGGCTGTTCCGGTGTCAATGAGGCTTGTACTGGTGGGGGATATTGACCAGTTGCCAAGTGTGGGAGCGGGGAATGTGCTACGTGATATTATTGATTCGCAGAAGATTCCTGTGGTGAGGCTGACGAGGATTTTCCGACAGGCGCAGTCGAGCCGTATTGTGATGAGTGCTCATGCTATAAATCAGGGGCGTTATCCTGATACGAGCAATGGTAAGGATACTGATTTTTTCTTTATTGCTCAGGAGGATTCGGAGCTTGCTGCCGAGGAAATTGTAAATCTTGTGAGAAACAGACTCCCTAAGGCTTATAATATGTCTACTAACAAGATTCAGGTGCTTACTCCTATGCAGAGAGGTGTGGTAGGGGCTGGCAATCTTAACTTGTCTCTTCAGGCTGCCTTGAACCCGGTGAAGGAGGGACTTAGCAGAGGTGGATTCTGCTTTAAAAAAGGTGACAGGGTGATGCAGATAAGGAATAACTACGACAAGAATGTGTTTAATGGTGACTTGGGGTATGTGGAGTCGGTGGATATGGAGGATCGTACTTTGCTGGCGGATTTTGATGGTAATCTGGTGGAGTATGAGGCTTCGGAACTCGACGAACTGACTCTGGCGTATGCTACAACTATACACAAGAGTCAGGGTTCGGAGTATCCTATTGTGGTGATGCCTGTGCTGATGACGCACTATGTGATGCTTCAGCGTAATCTTATATATACCGGCATTACCAGGGCTAAGAAGATTTGTGTCCTTATTGGCTCGCACAAGGCTCTGGGCATGGCTATACGTAACATGACTGTGCTGAAACGTAATACAAAACTGAAAGAGCGTATTAATCCGCTGCTGGCCGACGTGAAATCGGTCAGGTTGTATCCTGAGGGGGAAATAGACTTGATGCAGGTGGCCGAAAGGGATTGATGATTGCTATAATACTTCGTAGCTGCTTGTCTGGATTGGCATGTCGAGATTGTGAAGCACTTTTTCAAGGATGATGCCATCCATATTGTTGTATTCGTAGCCGAATGTGGCACGGATGCCCTGAAGAATGAACTGTACGGCCCTGTCTAATGCTATGGGGAGACTGTCGCCCTGCATAAGCGAACCGGTGATGACACTGGTAAAGGTGTCGCCTGTGCCGGGATAGTGGGCTGGCAGGTAGGGACATGTCACTTTCCAATATCGGTTGCCGTACTTGTTGTAGGCATAGACTGAAGTGTTGTTGGGATTGTCTGTATCGGGGACGCTGGTCACTATTACTATGTCGGGTCCTACGTTCGACAATTCCTTGAGATGGGATTTCATTTCTTCCACTGTCACTTCGCTTTTGTATTCAAGGTCGAGTAGCCTGAACATCTCTGTCGTATTGGGGGTTATAACATCGGCGTATTTTATCAGCTTTTTCATTTCTGTTACCATTTCTTCGGTTATGCCTTTGTACAGACTGCCGTTGTCGCCTAACACGGGGTCTACTACTACCATGTCTTGTGGACGGCGGAACTTGCTGATTAAATCTTCTACTATTTTTACTTGTTGTGGCGAGCCGAGGTATCCTGTATAGAATGTGTCGAATTTCAGTTTAAGTTTGTCCCAAGTGTCTATTATCTTCTTCATCTCGTCTGTAAGGTCGAGGAAAGTGAACTCTGGATATTGGGTGTGGGATGACAGTACTGCTGTGGGCAGTGGACATACCTGTATGCCCATGGTGGACAATACGGGGATGACTGCCATGAGGGATACTCTTCCTGTTCCGGAAAGGTCGTGTATGGCTACTACTTTTTTTACATGGTTCTGCATGTAGGTTTTCTGGATGTTGCAGGTCTCTCTTTTCTTTTTCATTCCTGATTTTTTCCAGGCTGCTTTGCGGGCTTGGTATTGCTCGTATTTGTTTTCTATGTAATTGTCTGCCATAATTGTATTTGTGATTGTTTTTTCTTATTACAAATTACGTAACTTTTGGGAGATGAAGCAAATATTTTGTTGTAAAAGTGAGGCTTGCGTGCTTTGATTGCCGGTATTTTTCTTAAATTTGCATATATACATATTATTATTGAGAAAAATATTAATGGCATAGATTATGGATATCCAAACTTTATTACAGAATCTGAAGATAGAACAACTGAACGTGATGCAGCAGACTGCAATTGATGCTTATAAGGAAGGAAGGGATATGGTTCTTCTTTCTCCAACGGGGTCGGGCAAGACTCTGGCTTACTTGATTCCTTTGCTGTCGGGCCTTAAAAAAGGTGCAGAAGGTGTGCAGGCTGTGGTGCTTGTACCTTCGAGGGAACTCGCGTTGCAGATAGAACAGGTGTTTAAGGCTATGAAAACCGATTTTGCTATAATGAGCTGTTATGGCGGAAGGCCTGCTATGGACGAACATCGTACGATGAAAGGAATACGTCCTTCGGTTATTGTGGGTACACCGGGAAGAATGAACGACCATCTGGAGAAAATGAATTTTGATGCTTCTGCTGTAAGGCTTCTGGTGATAGATGAATTTGACAAGTGTCTGGAGTTTGGTTTCCATGATGAGATGGCTGATGTGATAGGGAAGCTTCCGAAACTGCAGAGGAGATTCTTGATTTCGGCTACTGATGCGGAGGATATTCCTGAATTTACCGGAGTTGGCAAGTGTATCAAACTGGATTTTCTGGGAGGTGAAGAGTCGTTGGCCGACAGACTTCATATGTATAAGGTGATGTCGCCAATAAAAGATAAGCTGGAAACATTGTACAGGCTTGTGTGTAGTATTGGTTCTGAACAGACACTGGTGTTCTGCAATCACCGTGAGAGCGTGGACAGGGTAGGAAAGTATCTTCATTCGATGAAAGTGTATTGTGAGACTTTCCATGGAGGAATGGAACAGGACGATAGAGAACGTGCCTTGTATAAATTCAGAAATGGAAGTTGTAATGTTTTTGTGTCTACTGATTTGGCTGCCAGAGGACTTGATATTTCGGGAATTAGGAATGTGGTGCATTATCATCTTCCTGTAGGCGAAGATGGCTTTATTCATCGCAACGGACGTACTGCCAGATGGGATGCCGATGGTAATGCTTATGTGATTCTTCATGCTGAGGAGAAAATTCCTGAATATTTTGATATGGATATGGAGGGGTTTGTTCTGGAAGAGGAAACTCCAAAACCTGCACAACCCGATTTCGTGACTTTGTATATAAGTAAAGGGAAGAAGGATAAAATTAACAAGATAGATATTGTGGGTTTCCTGTTCAAGAAGGGGGGACTTAACAAGGAGGATGTAGGAATGGTTGATGTTAAAGATCATTATGCTTTTGCTGCCATATCGAGGAGGAAAAGTAAACAAACATTAAAACTTATACAGAATGAAAAAATTAAGGGCCTGAAGGTTTTGATAGAAGTAGCAAAATGATTATCTTGTGAAAAGTTTAATTATGGCTCGTGAGATGAATGTGATTTTATATGTATTGCATGAAGATGACAACGTGTCATAATGTAAGCTGCTTTGTAAATGATAATCTTAAAATGTAGGCAAAACTTAATTTTTGGTATAATTTTTCCATAGAAAAGTTGGATAATAGAATTTTTATTTATAAATTCGCAATTGTTGAATTCATGAAATAAATGTAAAACCTAAAAAATTATTTCAGTATGAAAAAGCATAATTTTAATGCGGGGCCTTCTATATTGCCTCGCGAAGTGATAGAAAAAACAGCTCAGGCTATATTGGATTTTAATGGTTCGGGATTGTCTTTGATGGAGATAAGTCATAGGGCAAAGGATTTTCAGCCTGTAGTGGAAGAGGCTGTGGATCTGTTTAAGGAGTTGCTAAATATACCCGAAGGGTATTCCGTGCTGTTCTTAGGAGGTGGTGCCAGTCTTGAATTCTGTATGGTTCCTTATAATTTCCTTGAAAAGAAGGCTGCTTATATAAATACAGGTACATGGGCGAAGAAAGCCATAAAAGAAGCTAAGGCTTTTGGTGAAGTGGTGGAAGTCGCTTCTTCGGAAAAAGATGGATATACTTATATACCGAAAGGATATGAGGTGCCGTCTGATGCAGATTATTTCCATATTACTACTAATAATACTATCTATGGTACGGAACATCATGCTGATCTTGATGTGAGTGTTCCTATGGTAGCTGATATGTCTTCTGATATATTCTCACGTCCTGTTGATGTGTCGAAGTATATCTGTATTTATGGTGGTGCGCAGAAAAATCTTGCTCCGGCGGGTGTCACTTTCGTAATTGTGAAGGATGAGGCTTTGGGTAAGATGTCTCGACATATTCCTACAATGTTGAACTATAAGACGCACGTGGAGAAGGGCTCTATGTTCAATACTCCTCCGGTAGTTCCTATTTATGCTGCATTGCAAACCTTGAGATGGATTAAGGCTCAGGGTGGAGTAGAGGAAATGCAACGTAGGGCTAAGGAAAGGGCTGAACTGCTGTATGGTGAAATAGACAAAAACAAATTGTTCCGCGGGACTGTGACTGATAAGGCAGACCGCTCTTATATGAACATATGTTTTGTAATGGCTGATGAATATAAGAATCTTGAAGCGGATTTCTTGAAGTTTGCTACAGAACGTGGAATGGTGGGAATAAAGGGACATAGGTCTGTAGGCGGATTCCGTGCTTCTTGTTATAATGCCATGCCTCTGGAAAGTGTAAAGGCACTGGTGGAGTGTATGCAGGATTTTGAGAAAATGCATTGATGTATTAAATTTATTTGCTTATGAAAGTCTTGATTGCAACAGAAAAACCATTTGCACAGGTTGCTGTAGATGGTATTCGTAAAGAAATTGATGGCGCAGGATTTGAACTTTCCTTGTTGGAAAAATATGCTGAAAAATCTCAGTTGCTTGAAGCCGTAAAGGATGTTGATGCTATTATAATAAGAAGCGACATCATAGATAAGGAAGTACTTGATGCTGCTAAGAATCTGAAGATTTTGGTGCGTGCAGGTGCCGGATATGACAATGTGGACCTGAAAGAAGCTACTGCTCATGGGGTGTGCGTGATGAATACACCGGGACAAAACTCAAATGCTGTGGCAGAACTGGCTTTCGGGATGATGATAACGGCTGCCCGTGGGTTTTATAATGGAAAGGCTGGGTTTGAACTGAAAGGCAAGAGGCTTGGTATTCATGCATATGGTAATGTAGGAAGAAATGTGGCACGTATAGCCAAGGGCTTTGGAATGGAAGTGTATGCGTATAGGCGTAGTAACAAGACTGATGAAGGTGTGACTCTTGTGGATAGTGTTGAGACATTGTATGAAATGTGTGACATCGTTTCAGTTCATGTTCCTTATAATAAAGATACTGCTAATTCCATAGATTATAATCTGGTAAATCGTATGCCTAAGAATGGAATGCTGGTCAATACTGCAAGGAAAGAAGTGATAAACGAAGTGGAATTGTTGAAACTTATGCGCGACCGTACTGACATTAAGTATGTTACTGATATAATGCCTGAGCGTCATGAAGAATTTGTAGCCGATTTTGCAGGGCGATATTTCTCTACTCCTAAGAAGATGGGGGCACAGACGGCAGAAGCTAATATCAATGCTGGTATAGCTGCGGCTAAACAGATTGTGGGATATTTGATTGATGGCGATGAAAAATTCCGCGTCAATAAATAAATCTTTCTGTTTGTTATAGGTTTTCTTGATTAAGTATTTAAACTCGTATTAATGATATGGCTGTAATTAAACCATTTAAAGGTATTCGTCCTCCTAAGTCTATAGTAGGAGATGTAGTGTCTCGTCCTTATGATGTATTGAACTCTGATGAAGCTCGCGCTGAAGCAGAAGGGAATGAGAAATCTCTATATCATATTATTAAACCGGAAATAGATTTTCCTGTAGGTACTGACGAGCATGATCCTGCCGTGTATGATAAGGCAGTGGAAAACTTCCGGATGTTTCAGGAAAAAGGATGGCTCGTTCAGGATGACAAGGAAAATTATTATGTGTATGCACAGACTATGAACGGCAAGACTCAGTACGGACTGGTGGTGGGGGCTTATGTGCCAGACTATATGAATGGTGTCATAAAAAAGCATGAACTTACCAGACGTGACAAAGAGGAAGACAGAATGAAGCATGTGAGGATAAATAATGCAAATATAGAGCCTGTGTTCTTTGCTTATCCTGACAATGAGGAACTGGATGCCATTGTGGCAAGATATACAGCTGAACCCCCAGAGTATGATTTCATTGCTCCGGGTGATGGCTTCGGCCATTCGTTTTGGATTATAGATAAAGAAGAGGATATTGATAGAATCACTTCTGCTTTTGCCCGTATGCCGGCTCTTTATATAGCCGACGGACATCATAGAAGTGCTGCAGCTGCACTGGTGGGTGCAGAAAATGCTAACCAGAATCCTAATCATAAAGGAAATGAGGAGTATAATTATTTTATGGCTGTTTGTTTTCCTGCTTCTCAACTTACTATCATAGATTATAATAGGGTGGTGAAAGACTTGAACGGTCTTTCTTCTGAACAGTTTCTTTGTGCTTTGTATAAGCATTTTGATGTGGTTGAGAAAGGTAGTGAAGTGTATAAGCCCTCTGGATTGCATAACTTCTCGCTCTATATCGATGGTAAATGGTATAGCTTGAACGCCAAACCTGATACTTATGACGATAACGATCCTATAGGTGTATTGGATGTTACTGTCTCGTCTCGCTTTATTCTGGATGAAATTTTGGGCATCAAGGATTTACGCTCTGACAAACGTATTGACTTTGTAGGAGGTATCCGAGGCTTGGAAGAACTGAAAAGAAGGGTTGACAGCGGAGAAATGGCTATGGCATTGGCTCTTTATCCTGTGTCAATGAAACAGTTGATGGATATTGCTGATACAGGAAATATAATGCCGCCAAAAACTACTTGGTTTGAACCGAAACTTCGCTCAGGTTTGATTATACACAGCTTGAATTAGATTTTTGACTGAGCTTGTCGATTATTCAGAAAGGTACAATGAATGTTTTCTTTTCTTAAGGAAAATGTTTATTGTACCTTTTATTATAAAAAATAGTCTAAATATTATATTTGTTTTCTTATGACAATAAAATTTGTTATATTTGAATGTATAATAAATTTCAAAGGCAATGAAAACTAATGTTACCACTTTGTTGTATATGGCTCTGATGTTGGGCTGTATATCATGTAATAATACTAATAAGGAGAAAAATGATGTTCAGAAGGTAAGGATATGTAAAGTAGAGTCTGCTTCTGCAAACTCGTCAATGCAATATCCTGGGCATGTAAAGGCTAAGCATGATATAAACCTTTCTTTCAAGGTGGCAGGCACTATAGAACGAATATTCCCTGCAAAAGGTGAATACGTAAGAAAAGGACAGTTGGTGGCTTTGCTTGATTCTTCAGATTATAGGATTCAACTTGATGCCACTGAAGCTGAGTATAAAAAGATAAAGGCTAAGGCAGAACGTGTGATTTCGCTTTATAAAGAGAACGTAAGCACTCCTGATGATTATGACCAGGCAAGGTATGGATTGAAACAGATAACAGCCAAATTGGAAAATCATAGAAACCAGCTTGAATATACTCGTATGTATGCACCGTTTAGCGGATATGTGCAGGACTTGTATTTTGATGCTCATGAAACTGTAGGTGCTGGAATGCCTGTTGTATCTGTGGTGGAAGAGAATAATATGGAAGTGGAGATTAATCTTCCTGTAACGGATGTGATTGATAAGGCTGATATGCAGAAGGCTTATTGTAGGTTTGATGTATATCCTGATGAGGTGTTCCCTCTGGATATAGTTTCGGTAAACAGAAAAGCCAATTCGAACCAGCTATACTCTATGCGTCTGAGATTTATCGAAAAGGATATCAAGGGAAGGATTTATCCGGGTATGGTCAATATGGTGATTATAGAAAAGAATTCATCGGAAGAAGCAGGATTGTCTGTTCCTACAGGGGCTATATTCTATGAAGATGGTAGAAACTATGTAATGGTGTATGATAATGAAAACAAGACTGTGCGCAAGGTTCAGGTGGTTGTGACATTGCTGAAGAAAATAGGCATGAGTATAGTGAGAAGTACAGATTTGAAATCGGGATTGTCTGTGGTCTATTCTGGTGCTAGAAACATAAAAGACGGTGAAAAGGTTGACATATTGCCTGAAGCCGGAAAATCTAATATTGGAGGTTTGTTATGATAGATATAGGTCGTTTTGCTTTTGACAACAAGAAACTTATAAATTTCTTGATTTTTGTACTCCTGTTAGGAGGTAGCTTTGCTGCTTATGATATGAGTAAGCTTGAGGACCCTGAAATAAAGGTAAAGACAGCTTTGGTTGTAAGTACATATCCGGGGGCTTCGGCACATCAGGTGGAAATGGAGGTTACGGATGTTCTAGAAAAGAGTATCCGCTCTATGAACAATATCAGTTATGTGTCAAGCTATTCGTATAATGATATTTCTCTGATAGAGGTGGAACTTGAACCGATTGTTCCCGATGATGAGGTGGAACAGTATTGGGATTTGCTGAGAAGGAAGGTTGACGATGCTAGGGCAAGCTTGCCGGCTGGTGCTGTATCTATGGTGAAGGATGATTTTGGAAATGTATACGGCATGTTCTATGCTTTGGTGGGTGAAGGTCTGTCGGATAGAGAACTCTCGAATTATGCTGAACTTGTAAAGCGTGAAGTAGGAGAGATAGATGGAGTGGACAGGGTAGAACTGTATGGCAAAAGGGAAGAGTGTATTAATATCAGCCTGCTGCAAGACAAGATGTCGAACTTGGGAGTGAGCCCGGCAGAAGTCCTTATGACTCTGACAAACCAGAACAAGACTGCTTATGCGGGATATTATAAGAACGGTTCAAACAGGATAAGAATAAATGTAGGTAATCGCTTTGACAATATTGACGATATAAGGAACCTTATTATAGAGGGGCATGAGGATGATTTGTTTTATCTGAAAGATATTGCTACTATTGAAAAAGACTATGAAGAGCCAGTAAGGAACGAATTGTTCTATGATGGCGAGACTGCATTGGGAATTTTGATTTCGGCCTCTTCTGAAGCTGATATAACAAAAGTGGGAAAGAAGGTGGAGAAACTGATGGCGGATTTAAAGTCGAAGGAATTTCCTGCCGGTGTGAGATGTGAAAAGGTTTTCAACCAGCCTGACCAGGTAAAAAACTCTCTTGGCACTTTTGTCATAAATCTTATAGAATCGGTAGCTATAGTGATTTTGATTCTTATGATTACTATGGGACTGAGAAGTGGTATAATAATAGGTATCAGTTTGGTGACTATTGTGTTCGGAACTTTCATGATTCTGAATATGTTTGACGGAACTATGCAGAGGGTTTCGCTTGGTGCATTTGTTTTGGCCATGGGTATGCTGGTGGACAATGCAATAGTTATTGTAGATGGTATTTTGGTAGATATAAAGAAGGGTAAGGACAAACTTAGTGCATTGACTGATATAGGTAAACAGACGGCATTGCCTTTGCTTGGTGCAACCCTGATAGCTATAATAGCTTTCCTTCCTATATTCATGTCGCCGGATACGGCAGGAGTATATACACGCGATTTGTTTATTGTGCTTGCTGTGTCGCTTATGATAAGCTGGGTACTGGCCCTTACTCATGTACCTTTGATGGCTGGCAGGATTCTTGTACCTAAATATGCCAATCTGAGTGACGGGAAATCCGAAAGTCTGTATGATGGAAAAATATATAAACTTCTTGGCAGAGTATTGACGTGGGGATTGAATCATAGGTTGTCTTTCACCATGATAATGATAGTGTTGTTGTTGTCATCGGTAATGGGATTTGGTTATATGAAGCAGGGTTTTTTCCCTGATATGGTTTATAGTCAGATGTATCTTGAATATAAACTACCAGAAGGGAAAAACTATACTCAGGTACAATCTGAACTGACAGATATATCCGAATATCTGAAGACAAGAAAAGAAATTACACATATAACCATGTCTTCGGGTGGTGCTCCTGGAAGATATAATTTGGTGAGATGTATTCCTAATCCTTCTTTGTCGTACGGAGAACTTATCATAGACTTCGAGTCGTCTGAGGCTTTGGAAGATAACATGAATGATATTCAAGATTATCTTACTGAAAACTATCCTGATGCTTATGTCAAGCTGAAAAGATATAATCTTATGTATAAGAAATATCCTATAGAAGTGATGTTTTCAGGACCAGACCCCGAAGTGCTACATCAGTTGTCGGATAGTGCAATGTCGGTGATGCAACATTCAGACGATGTATGTGCTATTACTACCGACTGGGAACCAAGTGTACCAGTAATGACTATTAACTATACTCAGCCGGCTGCAAGAATGTTGGGATTGAGCAGGAGCGATGTCAGTATGTCTGTTCTGGCGGCTACGGAAGGTATTCCGGTGGGTTCTTTTTATGAGGGCATACACAGAAATAACATATATTTGAAGTCGGTTGATTATAACGGCAATTCTATAGACAATCTTCATGATGCTCAGATATTTCCATCTCTGCCAGCTTTGTCTATGTTGTTAAGCGATAAAGTACTTACACAGTTGAAGACAGGAACTCTTGACAAGGGAGAGCTGATTTCATCATTGATGGCTTCCACTCCGTTGAAACAGATTTGCAATGGTATAGATATACAGTGGGAATCGCCTGTAGTTCCACGATACAACGGTCAGCGTTGCCAGCGAGTTCAGTGTTCTCCTGCTCCGGGAGTGGAAACCGAGAAAGCACGACTTGCAATAGCCGAAAAGATTGAGGCTATAAATCTGCCTGTAGGCTACAAAATGGAATGGCAGGGAGAAAAAAGCGCTAGTACAGAATCAATGCGTTACCTGTTCAAGAGTTTCCCTTTGGCTATAATAATGATGATATCTATATTGATATTGCTGTTTAAGGATTACAAGAAACCTATGATTATCTTCTGTTGCGTACCTCTTGTGATGGTGGGAGTTATAATCTCCATGCTGATAACAGGCAAGGTATTCAATTTCGTGGCTATAGTAGGAAGTCTCGGACTGATAGGAATGATTATAAAGAACGGTATTGTACTGATGGACGAAATTTCGTTGCGCATAAGAGAAGGGGAAGAACCAAAGTCTGCGCTTATAAGTTCTTCTATGAGCAGATTGAGACCTGTATCTATGGCGTCACTGACTACGGTTCTTGGTATGTTTCCGTTGTTGTCGGATGCTATGTTTGGCTCTTTGGCTGCGTCTGTTATCGGCGGACTTATTTTTGGGACTGTAATAACCCTGCTTTACATTCCTGTTTTGTTTTCTTTGTTCTTCAAAATCAAATAAAAGGCGATTATGAAAAAAAGAATATATTTATTGTTATTGTTGTCTGCTCCTTTTGGTGCAAACGTTATGTATTCTCAAAATTTGTTGACTTTGAGCGAATGTCAGGAAATGGCATTGAAATACAACAAGGATATTGAATCATCGAAGAAGCAGACGCTATCTGCCAACTATATACTGAAAAGTATGAAAGGAAATTACTTTCCTGATATATCGTTGAATGGAACCGGAGTATATAATACCGGTGACGGGTCGTTGGTATTTCCTGGTGGTAATCTTCCTATATTCAAACCAGGTCCTGCGGGGATACCTTTGCCAGACAACAGTTTTGCCTTCTTTCCTGATATGAATATCAAATATGATACAGACCTTATATACATGGCAGGTGTAAGGCTGAAACAGCCTTTGTATATGGGTGGAAAGATAATGGCAGGACATAAACTTGCTTCCATAGGCAGAGATATAGCATTGCTCAATGAAGAGAAAACTTCGTCTGCTATAATTTATGAAGTAGGAGTGGCTTACACACAGTTGTTGAAGGCACAAGAAATGTATAAAATATCGGAGAAATATTTTGCTCTTGTAAAGGAACTTCTAGGTAATGTGGAAAGTGCAAACAAACAGGGTATGAAGCCGATGAATGATGTGCTGAAAGTGAAAGTAAGATATAATGATGCAAGACTTTCAGTACAGAGAGCCAAGAATGCAAGAAAACTGGCATCGATGAATCTCTGTCATTACATAGGAAAACCGTTGTTGGAGGAACTGACGGTATCGTCCGAATTTGGTCTTACTGACGTAGTGTCTGACAAACCTAGAGATATAAGTAACAGATCTGAATTTAAAATGCTGGACAAGCAGATATGTGCAGCCCGTCAGCAACTGAAGATTGACAGAAGTAGCATGTTGCCAAATGTAGGACTGATAGGCGATTTCAGTTATGCTCATGGACTGAAGATAAACAACACTCCTTTGTTCGATGGGACGTCGTTCTCGGTATTGCTGAATGTTTCGGTTCCGTTGTTTCATTTTGGAGAAAGAAAGAATAAAGTAAATGCTACAAAGGCAAAGATTGAACAACTTCGTCTGGAGAAAGAAAGCCTTAACGAGAAAATGTGGCTGGAACTTACACAGGCCGAAAACAAGTTCAACGAATCGAAACTGGAGTGTGAACTTTCTGATGAAACCTTACAGCAAGCTACAGAAAATCTTAAAGTATTCGAGAAAAGCTATAGTGTGGGAATGGCTACTTTGACAGATTATCTTGAAGCGCAACTCCTGTGGCAGCAGGCTTACGAAAAGCATGTAGACTCGTATGCACAGCGTATATTGAACTATATAGGCTATCAGAAAGCTTCCGGAGAATTGCTCCATCAATGATTTTGTTGTATTTTTGTAATACATTATATTAACGCAACATGTTACAAGAAGATACTTATAAAACGATAGAAGAAATATCAGAATCTATATATACAGAAAAGAGAAGTAAATTTATAGCCATAGCTTTGCCTGTACGCACGGTAGAGGAAGTAAAATCATATCTTGAGGAATATCAGAAAAAATATTACGATGCGCGTCATGTCTGTTATGCCTATATGCTTGGTGCAGAGCGTAAGGATTTTAGGGCTAATGACAACGGAGAACCTTCTGGCACAGCCGGACGTCCTATCTTGGGACAGATAAACTCATTCGAGCTGACAGATATACTGGTTATAGTAGTAAGATATTTTGGAGGTATAAAATTAGGAACAAGCGGATTGATAGTGGCTTATAAGACTGCTGCAGCTCAGGCATTGGAGGAAGCTCTTGTGATAGAAAAGACAGTGGACGAAGATGTTTCCTTTGCATTCGAATATCCTTTTATGAATGATGTGATGAGAATAGTAAAAGAAGAGGGTCCCGAAATTTTAGGTCAGTCGTATGATATGGACTGTTTTATGACACTTAGGATAAGAAAATCCTCAATGCCGAAGTTGAGGTCGCGCTTGGAAAAAGTCGATACATTGCGTTTCCCTGAAGAAGAATCATAGCATTAAGTATATATAAAACAGAATATCAACACAGAACCGTAAGTAGCGGTTGGGCAGATAGTAATAAAGATTGGGGTTATGAAGTCGGTCATTCCAAATATCATATTTCTTTTACTCACCTTGACAGGATGCGGGAAAAGACTGAAAGAGCAGGTCTCGGTATCTGCCCAAGTAAATCAGTTGCTCGAATTTTCGTTAGATTCATACACTTCCCAATCTCAATCAGTCATTTCCACATCACAAAGCATATCAATGTCGAAAGATTTATTGTACGACAAATATACATTGAAGGATGTATATCCGTATGGAGATACGGTGCGTACCATAAAATGGCAAGCAATACGAAAATGCCTGTTTTTCATTGACAATGTAGATCTCAGTTCCTCACGCTGGTGCATATTACAAAATTACAAGAATCTCAATACAGAGGCCCCTTTGGTAAAGACATTCGTAAGAAACGAGTATTCAAGAATATCCGATACTTTGGGTGTAGAGAGATACCAGTCGGTACCATTATATATTCAATCGGATACCATAACCCCAGTGCGATATGGGAGAGACGGCACTTTATGCAGGTATATAAAGCATAAAGGAGATTTCTGTATGATACGTCCGCTTACCGATACAGAAGACTGGCTTGTGCCAGAGCGTTATATAAAGATGCTTAAAAAAACTCCCGATTTAAATCATGTGATTTTTGTAGATAGAGGAAATCAGAATATTGCCACATTAGAACGCATATCGAAGGCAGAATGGAAAATCAGAAGTGTAAATCCTGCTACAACTGGGAGACATGCTCCTCCATATGCTCAAGAAACGCCGTTGGGAACTTATCTTCTGCAGCAGAAGAAAGAAAAGATGTATTTCCTGAAAGACGGTTCTATGGAGATGGGAGGGTATGCTCCGTATGCAAGCCGTTTTACAAATGGTGCATACATTCACGGTGTACCTGTAAATGCTCCTGCCACGAAAATGATAGAATACAGCTGGAGCCTTGGCACGGTTCCACGCTCGCATATGTGTGTACGCAATGCTACGTCACACTCTAAGTTTATATTCGATTGGGCTCCGTTAGAGAATTCCCTGGTAGTAGTGATAGAATAAAAATCAGATACTCACCAATGTCTGTATATTACACATTATATCGAGCGATAACATCTTATTTGCTTTTTTAACTCTCTGAATACCAGACGTGTTGTCAGGAATAAGTATCTTTGCCACCGATCATTTATAATTTTACGTAGATAGAGAGAATTTATGATGTTTCGTGGTATATTAATATCTGTATTAGCATTGTTTTTTAGTTCCTTTTATCCTTCATCTTCCCCGGCAGGTGATTACGAAGGACATGTTTGCCCGCCATCAGAAGTTGACGAGTGCGACGGTTTGTATGCATCAATGTCGTTAGAAGGTGTGGTTAACAAAGAAGCCTTCAGGCAGGCCTATATAGGCTACAAAAAGATAGGTAGCCGTAGCAGAAACATTCTCACTTTGATAGATTTCACCAAACCGTCTACTCAGGAAAGGCTATATGTATTCGACATCGACAAGAGAAAAAAACTTTACAGTTCGCTGGTTTCACATGGCAGAAACAGTGGAGAAAACTATGCCACATCATTTTCCAACGAATACGGCTCGTATAAAAGTTCGTTGGGATTCTATCTTACAGAAACCACATATATAGGCAAAAACGGTTATTCACTGCTCCTCGAAGGTCTGGAAGAAGGAATAAACGACAAGGCACGTGCAAGAGCCATAGTTGTTCACGGAGCATCTTATGCCAATCCGTCGGTTATTAGCGGTGGCGGACGATTGGGTAGAAGTCTTGGCTGTCCTGCCCTTCCTCAGAAAGTAGCAAAAACTATTATAGATGCAATAAAGGGAGGAAGTGTAATCTATATATATGCCGATGAACCTAAGTACACTGCTCATAGCAAGTTTCTCTGATTGTTGTATCAATCCTATTGCACATTTCTATAAGTGCAGTAAAGCGTACACTCTTTCAATATAATGTTTAGTTTCACTTTCGTTTAAATTTTCATTGACATAACGAAAACATATAAGTTATGTAATCTATAGTCAACTCCTTGATAGAGTTCTATATAGAATAGTTGATGAAAGATTTGAAAGTTATAGTAGTTACTTTTAAAAAGGAACAATAAGAACGTTGAAAAGTTTATCAGATAACCAGTAAACTATCAAGAAATGTTACTCCCAAATCATTAGTTTCAATTAAGAAAATAAAATTCCAGCAACTTGTTTGCAAATGGTGAAGATAAACGCAAATATAGCCGTCCAACAATCTGGACGACTATATTTTTTATAGGTTAAACTCTATTTATCAAGGTTATACCTATCTATTGGACAATGATACAATCTTTTTCAATAACCAGGATTCTGTACTAAAGTACCTTTAGATAAATCAATCTCAGTCAGAGGTATTGCCCACAAATAATCTTTTTCCGGATTAAACTTACGCTGCTCTACCAAAACATCCTTACCATCAAAAGTCCTACCATGTACAGGCTTGTTCACACATTCTTCTGTTGTTCTCCAACTACGTGTCTCAAACAAATGCATACCTTCAAAAGCAAATTCCACACGACGTTCATGTCTTATAGCTTTACGCATTTCATCTTTAGCCATACCTTTAGGCAAGTCAGGCATTCCTGCACGTTTACGTACCTTATTTACTGCGTCATACACCTCTTGTACAGGTCCTTTGTCTTCATTTATTGATTCAGCATATATAAGCAACATTTCCGCATAACGTAACATTATAAAATTTATAGCTCCAGGATATTCATTTCCTACATTTTCCGGGTCAATATATTTACGTATAGTATAACCAGTACGTGTAGAATTTCCATCACCCATATTTTGAGATGAATAAGTTTTGCCGGCAAATTCACATCCATGCCATAAAACAGAATAAGCCAAACGTGGATCTCTATTTTCATATGGATTTTTAGGATCATAAATATCGGAAACAGAAATAGATTTTCCATCTATACATTCATATTCATCTATCAAATCCTGTGATGGAGATAAAGCCTCCCATCCACCCATCATAATAGGAGAAAAATATTGATCTATCCAACTGCCAGTATAAAAATAATCTACGGCATTGTCCATATACTGATGATCAAAAATTACTTCACAATTATTTTCATTGGCTTTTTCAAACAATCCTCCATAATTATCAAATAGGTCATACACTTTTAAATTCATGACTTCCTCTGCAGCAGTTGCTGCTAGCTTATAATCTTTATGCAGATATGCCATATGTGCCTTTAATGCTAAAGCAGCACCTTTATTGGCACGACCTATTTCTGAACTTTCTGTACGTTTCAAAGGAAGTAATTTTGCTGCATTATCACATTCTTCAATAATAAATTCGTATACTTTGTCTTCCGAATCTCTTGCAGGAATAGGGTCATTCAATCCCAATGTCTTTGTCAAAATAGGTACCCCACCAAAAAACTTTAAAAGTGTAGAATAAAAATACGCTCTAAGAAACACTACCTCACCTGTCAGCACTTCC
Source organism: Phocaeicola sp. (assembly GCA_020026175.1). Taxonomy (GTDB): domain Bacteria; phylum Bacteroidota; class Bacteroidia; order Bacteroidales; family Bacteroidaceae; genus Phocaeicola. Next base: position 18,629 of record JAHHQV010000040.1, read on the forward strand.
TTATTCTTGGAATCCATTTCTACTTTTTCAATATTTTCCATAAATATATTGCAACGACGGATACCATTGTAAGCATCCTGCCATACCTGTAGAAAATGTGGATTTGAAGATGTTGCAGTACAAGACGATATATCACCCTGTTCTGCATGTATATGTACAGGTATTGCATTATCCGTATAAGCATCCAGCATAATCATGTGGTTGCCAGGTTGTACAAGATACCTGTATATAGATGTAGAATACTGTACGGCATCCTGTTCCACTTTCCAGAATGATTCGTCAAATAATTGATCTTGTGGTTTCCTATCTAAGAAACTATCATTACATCCAACAGTACATAATGAAATGAAAGGTAATAATATATATTTAAATTTCATAACTGCATATTTTTTTAAAATGAGACATTAACACCAAATGAATAATTTCTGGTCAAAGGATAATAACTGCTTGCTACATTTAGATTTTTCATATTATATGTAGCTTCAGGGTCTACACCATCAAATCCTGTGATAGTAAACAGATTGTCAATGCTGCAATAAATCCTCAATCTACTGATTCCACTATTTCCTAATACTGATTTAGGTAATGTATATCCCAATTGAATATTTCTCATCTTCATATAAGAAGCATTCTGAGCCCAGAAAGTAGATGTCATCCAATTCTTTTTAGAGTCCTTCATAGATAATCTAGGATATGTAGCATCCAGATTATCAGGGGTCCAACGATCCAGATGAGCTTCTGTTACTTTACCTCCATTATAGAAAGCCTTGCTTATTTCTGCTTTGACAATAGCATTTACCATTCCAGCTCCTTGCATAAGAGCAGTAAAGTCAAAGTTTTTATATTCAAATCCCAAGCGAATACCAAAATTGATTTTAGGGAAATATGTACCTATTGATTTACGGTCTGATTCATCAACGATGCCATCACCAGTTATATCCGCATACTTCAGATCTCCTGGCACAGCACCCCAAATTTGTTTTGGATGAGAGTCTATTTCTGCCTGATCCTTGAATATTCCTTCACATACGAAACCATAAATGTTATTTATAGGATCTCCTACAGAACGTCCCGGAACATCTCCTCCACTAAGGTCAGTGATTTCATTATGTACGTAACTGAAATTAAAACCTATATTATATTTAAAATCACGAATCTGATTGTTATGTGTCAGTTGTAATTCAACTCCTGTATTACGTACTTTACCTGCATTCTGCATTGGAGGATTTACTCCTACAATAGCCGGTATAGGAAGTTCCAGCAATATATCCTTTGTATTTTTCAAGAAAAAATCTCCTGTAAAGTTCAATTTCCCATTAAAGAAATCAGCATCAATACCAAAGTCTATCTGGTCTGTTTTTTCCCATGTAATCGCACTGTTGGCCATTGTTTCATTTATAGAAATTCCGGGAACCAACAAATTGCTGAAGTTATAATTCTGACCAAACATATAAGTATTATAGAATGCATAGTCACCTATTTCTTGATTTCCTAACATACCCCAAGACGCTCTAATCTTTAAATTATCAATCCACGATACATTAAAGAAGTTTTCTTCCGAAATACGCCATGCAGCAGAGAATGAAGGGAAAGCACCGAATCTGTTATTCTTTGGGAAACGTGATGTCCCATCATAACGTACATTTGCTTCTAAAAGATAACGGTTGTCATAGATATAATTAAATCTCGCAAATCCTGAGCGGAGTGCATACTCAACCATATTTCCTGCTGTTTCCTGAGTTGTTACATCACCTGCATTTATTTCACCTAAGCTGTTGTTCAGAGGCAAATCTTTTCTTGTAGCATACAACATCCTATTTTGGTTGTATATCTGTGAATAGCCTAACAAGGCTTTTATATCATGTTTGCCAAAAGTTTTTGCATAATCCAAATAAGCCTGTAAATTAACTTCAAGCATCTTATTGTCTTGATTAGATACCTGACTTCTTGTTGTACGTAAAGGTTCGTCAGAATCTGCCGTATAAAACTTCATGCTTTTCAAATCCATGTGATTGTCCATCAAATTGAATGTGGTAGAAGCACTTCCTCTTAAAGATAGACCGTCTAATATCTTGTAATTAAAAGAAGCACTTCCTTGAAAATTATTATCAAAAAGTTCAGATACTCCACTATTTCTTGCCGATGCTACAGAATTATGTTCATTCTTAAATAAGCCATAATTACCATTCGAAAATTGAATAGGTGTAACAGGAGACTCACGGAAAGCATAATACATTATATTGGTAATACCACTGGCAGGAGAAGTCTGTTTGCTTCTATGTGCAGCAAGATTTAAAGAAAAACTAAGCCTGTTATTGATTTTAGCATCAATGTTGGAACGTATATTGAATTTTTTATATCCTGTATTTGGCAACAAGCCTTTTTTGTCGTGGTATCCAAAAGATACAGAATACTTTATATTCTCAGAACCTCCATTTACACTTAAATGGTGATTGTGGAACAAACCGTTTTCACTGAACAAAGTACCAAGCCAGTCGCTGTCACCATAATGGTCAAGGTCTGAATGGTTCTTAAATTTCTGAAGCTCTTCTTCCTTATATAAAGGTGCCAAGCCGTCATTCTTATAAGCCTCATTTATCAAAATGCCATAATTATAAGAATTAAGATATTTGGGCATACGTGTTTCTTGTTGCCATCCGACATATCCATTATATGAAATTACCGGCTTTCCGGTTTTTCCTTTTTTTGTAGTAACAAGAATCACACCATTGGCTGCACGTACACCATAAATAGATGAAGCTGCTGCGTCTTTCAGTACCGAAATGTTTTCAATATCATTTGGGTCTATATTATTCATAGATGACTCAACACCGTCTATTAATACCATAGCATCAGAATTACCGAGTGTACCGACACCACGAACACGTAAAGCGGCACCATCGCTTCCTGGTTGACCGGAATTTTGAATTATAGTTACACCCGATACATTACCCGTAAGCATATTTACCGGATCCGAACTTGTTCTATTTTCCATCATTTCTGATTTAACATTGCTGACAGAACCTGTTAAGTTTACTTTCTTTTGTGTTCCGTAACCTACAACTACAACTTCTTCTAGATTTTGTGTGTCTTCCTTTAGTACTACTTTGATATTGTTGTTTATTACTTTTATTGTTTGAGAGATATAACCGATATAACTCACTTCCAATACAGCATTAGCAGATACATTTAGTGTAAATTTACCATCCAAATCAGTTATAGTACCATTCAACGTACCTTTTTCCTTAATATTCGCTCCGATAATAGGATAACCTCTATTGTCTAGTACTACTCCAGAAATTTTCTTGGTTTGCAGAATTTCCGTAACACTTTTAAGTTCGGAAGCAAATGAAGAGATTGGATTTACAAGAGGTATTATACCTCCACAAAGAAATAAAAAACAAACAGCCCGTTTTGTAAAATGCTGCTTTTGTGAAACATAGTCTAACGACTTACTTCTAACTCTTAGAGAAGCCTTTTGTTTGTTTGATTCCATGTTCTTGATAAATTTTATTGGTTTAAAGGTTATTGTAAGATGATTATAATAAGATAAATAATTATAATGCTCTTAATTGTGCTTTTCAAAAAAACAGTTTAGATATTACATATCGTATTATATTTCAACCTTACTGTTTGCAAAACAATAAAATTTTTTATTGATTAAACTAATCTTAGTGTTAAATTTTTCCATATCAGACGATTTTTTAATTTTTTTAATAGAAATACATATGTAAACAAGCTGCATTAACAGTGGTTTGAAAACTCCACGGTCAAGCATTTTTGGATTGTAATATGCTATTTTGATAAGTCTGCGTATTTTTTATGCAATAGATTTAATTTTTCTTTTTTCAAAATGCCCGAATAGCCTTGAGCAAACATGGTCATGGATGATTTTTCGGTTATTATTGTTTAAGAAAAAGGTTTTAAAAAAACGATTAGGCGTTTATGTTAAAACGCTTAGTCATTCAAGTTCGAACGACTAAGCGTTTTGTATCTAATGTAGATATGCACTTTTGCAGAGTGAAGTGTACTGGATTTATTTGCCAGGTTAATAATTAAAATCATATTTAGGTTTACACCTTTTACATGTTAAGACCATAATAGATTGTCACTGCTGCCAGTCGAATGCAGATTTGAAAACTTTGGATTAAAAGAGCTTCTAATTGCTCCATAATGAGAAATATTCTGCCAAAATGTGTGATTTTCTCCAATTTTATTTATACTTTAGCCGTGCCTGATGAAGATTTGTTTGTTTTTTTTGCAACACTAAGTTAAGTGAATCTTCTGATATGACAAAGTACTGTGCAATATATTATTACTCAGTACTTTAATTTATTTTTTTTGAAATGTGTTGCGGATTTAAGGAATTATAAAAAATGAATAAAATCTTAATTATCCTATTTTTTCTTTCGTTCTTTTCAACAGGGAACTCGGCTCAATCAACACAAGAGACCAAACAGAATAACAATGAAAACAGCTTGCTCTGGAGAATTTCCGGTAACGGATTACAACATGATTCATATCTTTTGGGAACGATGCACAATGTTGGTAGAACGTTCTTGGATAGTATTCCAGGATTCAGAAAAGCTTTTAAAGAGGCTAAGCAGGTGGCAATAGAATGTGATGCTGATGCTTTGGATAGTCAGAGAATGAATCTTGCTCAATATGTTTATATGCCCCAAGATAGTACTTATGCAACATTATATAGTGATAGTGACTTTCAGTTTGTCGATTCAAGACTAAGAGAAGGGAATCCTCAATATTTCAAATACAAACCGGTGTTCTGGTGTTCATTCTTCGCGAGTATGATAGCGTATCAAAATATTAGAGGAAAAGAGATGGGTATGGATCGATTTATTTTACTAATCGGGAACCAAAATTACAAAAAGATACTCTTTATGGAAACCTTAGAGGAGGTAAATAAGAGAGCTGTTTATTTGGATTCTCTTAGATATTCAATCAATCTGAAATACCAAGCCGCCTCGTTAAAAACAATATTGCAATCTCCTGAAAAGATTTCTGCTTCGATTAATCTTACATCCCAATTATATAAAGAGCAAAATATGAGTAGCTTAATAGCTATTGATTCCCTAGATAAAAAGGATATGAACTTCTTAGAGATCGGAAACATTCAAAATGAAGAGAAACAACATCTCCAAAAAATGATGGAACATATTTTTGAAATATTAGGTACCAGACGCAATGAACAATGGATGAAAAAAATTATTCCAATGATTCATGAAGATTGTACGTTAATCGCGGTCGGAGCAATGCATCTGATTGGTCCCAACGGGTTAATTGCCAAGTTAAGAGATTGTGGATACAAGGTTGAACCGAAGATAAAAGACTAAGTTATGAAAACAATTGCGATATGTAATTCTTGCATGCAAGATATTGCTTCTGATAGTTTCATTGATGAATTTCTCATCGATGAACATAAACTTACTGTATCTTTATTGGAAGTGCCTGATCTGGATTTTACATCTTTTTTCAACTCACACTCTGTTGTGGTTAAAGTGCAGGCTTTTTCATGCAATTACCGTGATCGTTCATTAATGCATCATTTTGTAGAGCGATGCATTGCTTTGAGTGGCAATCAGAAATATTTTTATTCACAGGTCGGGTCGGAATTTGTAGGTCAAGTGGTAAAAGTCGGCTCCGAAGTTCGTTCGTTACATCTTGGTGATCGTGTTATGTCAGATAATAGCTATCCATTTAAATCGGATGGGAGTATCGGTGGTGTAAGTACAAACTTTGGTCGCAAAGATTTTTATTGTTTTCGGAACATCAACTAATAAAAGTTCTGGATACAATGTCGGATGAAGTTGCAGCGGCTTTCTCTCTTTCTGCACAAACAGCATATAGCATGGCAAGAAAGGCAGACATAAAAGATGGAGATAATGTTTTGACTACTGCATTAATTTCTAATACGTCATTAGCCATAGTTGAAAGGCTCAAGTCGTGCAATGCGAATATAAATATATATGGGATGCCTTCTAAAGCCAGATCACTGAGAAAATATATAAAAGAGTGGAGATTTTTTCTATGCTCTGTTTCATGGTATATGGGTTTTAGATTTGTACTATCTTGTTTATTCTGCCGTGAAGGAAGTTTCTCAATGCCGTCTTGTCAATTGACCTGTATTCGTACCAACTGCCGTACTGATTGACAAGGAAAGTCTGTAGTATGTCAGAGAAATCAAATCTCCAGCCTCTTACCGGGATTCCGCTCTTGAAGTAGGTGTTATGGTTCACCTGGTATGAAATCCAGTTCTTTTCCTCACGACTGAGTTTTTCCTTGTTGTTCACTTTTTCACGAAGGATGTAGGCTTTTGCGTCCTTAAGAGTGTCAAGTGCGGGCACTTCCCACAATGCGAATTTCGTTGCTATTGCTGCCATAGTCGTATGAATTTATGAGTTAATGAATTTATGCGGATCTGAGAGCGAGGGAGTTGAAGTTTTAACTATCTGACGTCTCATCTTCCGACATTTTTTTATGCGTCCTCCGGTCGCATCGGTCGTTTCGTTTCGGTGCCGTATAAAAAGGTAGGGTGTGGCAGGCGCAAGGTTTTTACAGAAAATACCTCGCACAGCAGGGAAGATTTTCAGTCAAACCGTCAGGCCTGACCTTGTAAGCCGCCGCACCCGGTTATACCTTTGCACCGCAGAACGGAATGACCACCAGATGCAACGGATACGAATGGTGGAGGACAATGAAGAGAAGGCAGAAAATCAACCGGAATAGTAATTTCTTTTATGATGAAAAAGCAATAAAGATAATAATACAACAATAATTGTGCAGAATTTTATTAATCTCTATGAAAGAAATATATTATTGAAAAATAACACACTAAACTTATAGGTTTAGTAGAAAATGACTATATTTGCATTGAAAAAGTTTTGTAGTTATGGGATTTGTAAGAGTTATAAAAGGATATGACCATCTTTGGGCGGTCAAAGAGCCGGAAAAAGAATCAGATGAATTGACATCATTGTTTGAACGCTGGAACGATGCAGATTATCTCTTTCAGCTTTTCAAGGATAACATTGACGATTTAAAGAGTTATTTTAAGAAAGAAAAAATCTCACAGGCGATACATGACACCTTTGAAGACTCTGACGCATTGGAAGAACTGATTCTTACTTTTCCTTATACAGAAGAATTGGATACACTATTTAAGCCTCTTGATGTAACAGATACGAAAAGCATGGAGCTGACACGACAGAAAGCGAGAAACTGGGAGAGGGAAAGGCATGACAGCTGGCTTAGAATATATGCCTTTAGACTTGAACCGAATGTATATGTCGTAACTGGCGGTGCTATAAAGCTGACAAGGGCGATGCAGGAAAAGGAGCATACCAAGATAGAACTTAACAAGCTGAACAGGTGTAAGGATTATCTAATAAGAAATGGTGTATTCGATAAAGACAGTTTCATAGACTTAAATATGGAGGAATAGAAATGAGCAGAACGATTGATTTTTTGAAGCAGCATGAAAGTAATGCTCCTTCAAGATTCCAGGAAAATGCGGAATGGAGACGTGAAAACCGTGAATGGCTCAAATGGTCTCGTGACGTTGCCCTGTCACTGGTTGATTACATGGAGACAAATGAAATCAACCGTAACGGGCTGGCTGAACGTCTCGGTGTAACGCCACAATATGTAAGCAAGATGTTGTCCGGCAAGGTAAATTTCTCATTTAAAAGTATTGCTGAAATAGAGAAAAAACTATCCATCAAACTCATAAGAATTATGGAGCCGGTATAAATGACAGCAATAACAATAAGGGAAGAACAACATGGATAATGTCCTTCCCTTATTGGGAATGTCTCGAATGGCTTTACAGACATATCTGCCGGCATTGCAAGGATCTTGACATAAGACGGCCACGCAACAAATATGCTGATGTTGCAGATACCTATCTGTCTCCTACACAAGAAAAGAAAAAGAAAGGCATCAAGGACAAGGATGCTCAAGCGTCGTATGCTCAGACTCCTTGAAAAGCTTATCATACAGAGGGATGAAATCCATAGAAAATATAGAACCTCACTCCGATATACTCAGGATTACCAGAAGCGTCTTTCCATCATCAAAAAGGTTCTAGTACAGGAAAAGGATTTCTTCCGGAGATTCATGTCTTAACGGTTAGAATCAAGAGAGAAAATACAGAAAAAAACTACAAGAAAAATGGCATATGGGGTGATTATGTTATACTCAAGTTTCTGATTTAGATTTATGCTGTTTTTGCATAATTCCTCAAAGCC
>JAHHQV010000041.1 GCA_020026175.1 Phocaeicola sp.
TCCCCGACCGATGAGTTTTTATCAAAACGTTGCGTTTCTATTTGGATTCTTCAGTTTTTTTTGCAGGCACAAAAACGGCCGTCTCTCAAAGTTTGTTTTAAGACATTCTTATTGTAAGGCACTCATAAGCAAAATACCATTTTTTAGGTATTGACCATTTTTTTAACACCATATACCTTTGCACTCTAAAAAAACATTAGAACAATATTCTTTTTTTTAAAAAAAACATTAATATAAAAAAAACAGTATCAGTGAAACAGATTACTACCCTATTCATTTGTCTGATATTCAGCCTTGTAGCCGAAGCCCAGACTCTTTCTATAAAAGGAACAATTTGCGATGATCACAATCAGCCACTTGCTGGAGCTGCAGTTCAAATCAAGAACACATCTTATGGGGCCATAGCCGACATAGACGGTAAATACATTCTGTCCGGCAAATGGAGTAAGGGAAGCGTAATTGAATTTTCATTCATCGGAATGAAAACAAAACAGGTGACATATACAGGACAAAAAACATTAAATGTAACCTTGACAGAGGACGTAAATCTAATAGAAGAGGTAGTGGTGACTGCAAAAGCCAATATCAATGAAATAGACATACGTGCCAAAGCCGGAGTGGTACAGACCATCGACGTAAAAAGAATTACCAGCAAACCTATGATTGACATGGGTCTGGCGCTTCAGGGAAGTGTACCTGGGCTTATCATCAGCAATACAGGAGATCTTGGCAGTGATCCTCGTATCCGAATAAGAGGAAATTCATCATTACGCAAAACAAACTCAACAAACGAACCACTATATGTAATGGACGGACAAGTAATAAGTCCTGAAACTTTCTATAACCTTAACCCTGCCGACATAAAAGATATAAAAGTACTGAAAGATGCAGCCTCATGTGCTCTATACGGTATAAAAGCTGCCAATGGAGTATTGGAAATAACTTCACACCGAGGAAGCAACGGAAAACCGTCAATTACCTACAGCATGGATATGGGTGTTACTACACGTGGCAGAAGAGGTGTTAAGATGATGAATAGTGCAGAAAAACTGGAGTTGGAACGACTGTTGCAAAATCCTGCCACACCTGGATACAGATATAGTGCCGACTATTACAATAAATATTATCCTGATGCAGCAAACCTTAAAGAAATGATAGATGCGGGTGAAGTCAAACTTGACTCATTACGCAATATCAATACAGATTGGTTCAAGAAACTTTTAAGAACCAATCTATATCAAAAACATAACGTGAGTATTCGTGGAGGAAACGAAATAACAACCTATTATATGTCTGCCAACTATACTAAACAAGGCGGACGCTTGCCTGGAAACGACAAACAACGAATGGGTATGCGTCTCAACATGGACCAAAAGCTGGGAAGAGCAGGCTATCTGATGTTAAGCATAAACGGAGGTTACTCACGTACAGACACACCAAACGGGACATATTCTGATCCTACTGCTCTAATCTATAACCTAAACCCATATGAGCAAGCAAATCATACAGAATTGGTTTCTTATCCAGGAAGAAACTATTATGACTTGATGAACCAATATAGTGAACAGAACAGTGTAAAGGATGCTGGAGCAAGTGCAACTATAAGCCTCAACCCTATACCAGGTCTTGACATTGCCGCTGTTGTTGGATTAGACTTTATGTTAAGTGAAAATCAGGAATTCACTCCATCTACTTCATATTCTGAAACCACTGGAGGTGTACCCGAAATAGAAAGAGGCATATACAAAAAATCTAAAAGCGTAAATTCAAACATATCAAGCAACTTCAGGGTTAATTACAACCGCGTTTTTGACGGAAGACATGAATTAACCTTAGGTGCCAATGTAGACTATTATCAGAACAATTCGGATAATGTTGGCATTACCGGATATGGAGTAGGTACCATCAACTCTTCATCTGCCATCAACCAGTCACTTTCGGGAAACAGAAAACCACAAGTACATGGCATGAAGGACAAGAATGCGCAAATAGGATTTGGTGGACTGATAGGTTATTCACTTGATAACATTTATGATTTCTATGGTACATATAAAGCCGACGGCTCATCTATCTTACCTGCCGGCAAACGATGGAACAAAGCTTGGGCTGTAAGTGCCGGATGGACTCCGACACACTATAAATTTCTTGAAGGAAACGATATTCTTACAAATCTCAATATGAAACTTTCATATGGATATACAGCAAATTTAAGTGGAGTCACAGTAGCTTCTACTGTGGCATCATTCTCTTTTTCGAACGGAAGTTATGAAAACCAACGTCCTTTGGACTTCATAATGCTATATAATAAAGATCTGAAACCTGAACAGACAAAATCAATAGATGCAGGAATATCTATAGGATTAATAAACAGAATTGATTTAAGTCTGAACTGGTACAACAGACGTACCGAACAGGCTTTGCTGGATGTTCCTATACCATCATCTACCGGATTTACTACACTACAACGCAATATCGGAGTTATACAGAATAAAGGGTATGAAATCACACTTAATGCACGCGTGATAGACAACCAAGACTGGACATTTATGATAGGTAGCAACTTCTCGTATAATAATAATAAAGTATTGGATTTATATTATGCCGACAAGATTTATATGACAAGCCAATCTCTGCTTCCTGAATATGAAGTAGGCAAATCATATGATATGCTTTACGGACCACATTCATTAGGTATAAATCCACTTACCGGATATCCAGTGTTCCGCTCTGAAGATGGAAGCGAAAAACAAGCTGGAGAAGTTCTTAAAGCAGGAGATATAGTATCACTGGGACATCTTACACCTCCATATACAGGAGGTATAAATCTCAACTTAAGATACAAATCTCTTGATTTCAATATGGACATGTATTATGTAAAAGGCGGAGTTCAACCATTCAACTACAGCTATGTAAGAAACCAAGATAAAGCAAGGTTCAATGCTGTAGCAGGTCAGGCAGACAAAATGTGGTTCAAGCCTGGAGACGAAAACAAAGCATACGGAAATCCATTCTATACTAATGTAGTGGCAGAAGAGAACCTTATACGATATTCTAACTCTCAGACAGTAGGAAAAAGTGATTACCTGAAACTTTCAATGATTTCACTACGTTACAGATTATCGCAACGTTTCCTTAGGAAGAACATTCCTTTCGTGAAATACGCAAGTATAGCACTACAAGGTTCCAACTTGTTTACATGGACTGCGTATAGTGAATCAGATCCGGAAAGTGGAACCCTTGCAGGAAGCCAGCAGCCGGTATATACCATAAACTTTAATGTTACACTTTAATATAATTCATACACTCATGATAAAAAAATTAATAAATCTATGTATAATCAGTCTGCTTACAGCATGTTCGCTTGACATACCGCCTGCAGATCAGTATTCCGACCCTTATGCCATTACTGATATAACATCAGCAAGATCTTTCCTCACATCGGCATATATGTTATATCCTCACTATGAGTTTGAATTATCTGTATTGGGAAATGATTTTTGCCAGACTTCTCTTGTAAGTTATAATATCGATATAAAGAATCTTTATTTATGGAGAGAAGACAAAATTAAAGAAACGGCAGAAATATTATGGTTGAACTATTATAATACAATTGCCAACTGTGATATACTGCTGGAAAGGATGGATAACGTCAATGTTATTACCGAAGAAGACAAACAAAAAAAGGATGAAATATTTGCCGAAGTAAAGACTTTAAGGGCTATGTGCTATTTTAATCTTCTCAGATTATTCGCTCCACCTTACGACAAGAATCCTGAAGCCGACGGCATTATATTGAAGACTAAAGTTGGACTTGAATTTCTGCCACGTTCATCGGTCAGCGCTTGCACTAATTTTATCCGTAACGAACTACAAGAAATTGAAGATATAACTAATGTTCCTAAAGCAAACGGATGGTTGTCTCAACAGGCTGTTTATTATTTACAGGCAGAAGTTGAGTTATATGCAGGAAATTACGAAAAAGCAGCCGAAAAGGCCGAAAAAATATTGGAAAGAGCCAATACCGACATGTACAAAAACAACGAAAAGCTATGGCTAAAGGAACAGTTTGAGGGAAGAATTTTTGCTTTCTTTAATTCGGGAAGCTTTTACACTGACTTACAATACAGAGAAAAAGAAGGTGACTATTTTGCTGTAAATCCTGAATTGAAATTCGACGACACAGACAATAGAAAGGCATATACCATATACCATTTCACACAAGAACAGAAAGAGCATGAGTTGTTTGGGAAATATAACAAGAACAACAAAGAAGGTTATGAAACAAAATATATCAATATGATGCGATACTCTGGTGCTGTCTTTATTGCAGCAGAAGCTAACAGCCGTATTGCAGCAAATGAGAATAAAGGAAGAAAGCAAATAAATATTTATCTTGAAGCATGTGGAGCAAAGCCAATAGATAAATCTATAAAAGGAAAGGCTCTTACTGAAGCTATATTGAAAGAAAAGAATAAGGAATTTTTAGGTGAAGGTATAAATTACCTAGACCTGAAACGTACACGAATTTCTTCTCTTAAAAGACTTAATGTATGGGGTAACGGTACTACATCTACTATCCAACATGACGATTACAGATGGACTTTTCCTATACCTGAATCGGAATACAGATACAATGAATATATTAATCAAAATGAAGGATGGCCTAAAATTCCTGGTAGAAATTAAAAAAGACATATGAACATAACAGCTTTTTCAATAAAAAACATTATATTTATCCTTGCTGTACTGACAGGTGTTACCGCATGCAGTGATGTTAAAGACTATAGTAGTCATTTCCATAATTATATACAACTATCGGTACAAGGTAATTCTGCCTTGAACGAAGATGACACTTTTCCGATAAAAGTAAACATTCTTTTAGCAAACACTCCACAACAAGATGTTTCTGTTTTACTGGAATTGAATGGAAATAATAACGAAGTACTGCGCCTTGAACAACCACGTATAGACTTCAAGGCTGGAGAGAAAACCGCTCAAGTGGAAATTTATTCCAACCAAAAAGGAATATTAAACCAACAACAAGTGGTTACACTAAAAGTAAAATCATATACAGACAACAATATGGAAGCCTGGAACGAACAAGACATTATAGTAAAACCTAATAAAGAAATTCCTGAACTTACCGAAGAACAGAAATTGTTACTGGACGGATACAAGGCCAAGTGGGGACTTGATCTGTCACAATTTATGGGAAAACTAAAATGCAGCACTACAATCACATTCAATTCAGGCGACTATGGAATTCTTTATGACGACAAAGATGTGAAAACCTATGAAAGTAATTCTATCATTACACTAAGTCCGAAAGCCACAGCCGAACACCCTATGATTAAAATAATCAGCAATCCATTAGGCATGAATTCTTTCTTATGGGAAATGATGCGCAGATGTACAGTTGAAAACCAGATATGGAATGATAATGAAAACAACCCTGAGCCAATAGCTATACTAAAAGCAATCAACTACAACAACAATGAAGTTTTCGAAGTGTCATTGGATGAATTAGAAATAGTTCCTTCTGAACAGATTATTAAGTTTATAAAGCCAGTGATGACTTCTCCTGCCAACGAAGAATTCGGGACAGAAGCCACATGGCTCAACGTCATTCCGTTTGATTATCATTTCAGTGCTTGGGAGCGCTTCAAGGAAATGGCAGAAGCAAATGTTTCGTACCAGTTCAAAGAAGGAGATCAGGAAATTGAAAAGAGTCTTAAAGAAGCACCCGAAAGTTATCAGCTAAATCCTACATATCATCTTACTTATTCGCCGCTTGACACTGATGGTTGGGAAGATGAAACAATTTATATAAACCCCTCAGCTTCATACGACACGAAGAAAGGTACACTGAATTTCAGCTTTCCTTGGGATTGTCAGATTTCATCAGGAGGATATACTATAATACGTGTTACTTACTTTTTAAATCCTATTTCGACAAATAATCAAGAATAATTAGATAAAGACAATGAACACAAAAAAAAGACTGACGACACTACACTTTTTAGTATTAATATTATCGGCTGCCTGTGTTTTCAATACGGCATATAGCCAACAAATACTTTCCGACAATGATATTTCTCTTCCGGCAAATGCTAAAGAAGGAACATTAAAAAACGGACTGCACTATATCATATTGCCTAATGCCAATCCTTCGAATACGACAGAATTCAGGCTTGTCATGAAACTGGGATCAACACAAGAATCTGAAAGTCAACTTGGGTCTGCCCATTTTCTTGAACATATGGCCTTTGCTGGTACAAAACATTTTCCAGGACGCTCTATGATTGAATATCTGGAAGGACTTGGAATGAAATTTGGACGTGATATCAATGCTGTTACAGGATACGACCGTACAATATTCATGCTCACTGTTCCGATGAATGAAAAAGACCAGAATACGGCAGACAGCACGTTGCTTATTCTTAAAGATTGGCTTACCAATATAAGTTTTGAAGAAAAACGTACACGCAAAGAACGTGGAGTTATTCTAGAAGAACTTAGAGGATATGATATTGGTGATGATTTTTATTCGCTGAAAATAGGACAAAACAGATTCACTAAACGTATGCCGCTAGGTAGCACCGATGATATAAAAAGTATTGACAGAAGCAAGTTGATTGAGTTTTACCAAAAATGGTACACTCCACAACTTGCTAGTGTCATTGTAACAGGATGTGTAAACCAGGAAAAGACTGAAAAGCAAATCAGAGAACTATTTGGCAATATCAAGACCAAAAACATCAAAGATTACCAAAACTATCCACTCACATACAACCAGGGGGTACATTTCAAAGAGATAAAAAGCAATTTGAAGAAAAATTCAGAATTGGAAATCATAATTCCACATCCTTGTGTAGTAGGAAAAGACTTCGCATCTACCTACAAAAAAGAATTAGGAAACCTATTGGTAAGAATGATCAACAAACGATTCGACTTACGCAACATTCCAGTATCTGTTTCAGACGATTGGTATCTTGCCGACAAGAATCATTTTGTCATATCTGTTTCACGAAAAAACAAACAAGAAGTTCTTGATGCTATTACACGTATCAGTGGTGAACTGAATTATATTGTCAGTGAAGGATTTTGTCCGAATGAAATGCAATCGGCTATATCTGATTTTCAGAACACATTGAAAGTAACTTCTGATGGACAGACTTCTGCACAATGGTGTGAAGATTTTACAGACTATATACTTTCAGGTGACAAATATATACACAATGAAAAAGAAATGACAAGGCTTAAAGATATGTTCAATCATACAGACAGTAAAGAAATGCAAGAACTTCTTTCTGACTGGATGGAATATCAAAAACAATCGTTACTCATTGCATATAGAAACTGTAACATTCCAAAAGACTCTGTCAATCATGATGAAATAACAAAAGCATGGGAAAATGGAAAGAACTTGAAAATTGATACGTTTGTATTTCATCACCCAATAGAAGAAGAAAACCGTATCGAAACCCCTGAATGTCTGAAGGAAATACATAATCCTAAAGATTATATGATAAAAGATAAGGTATATTATCCTGAAACGAATATTCATGAATACTCTCTTGATAACGGACTGAAATTCATCTTACGACCAACCAAAGATGAAAATGAGACACTCATTCTGACAGCATTTGCCAGAGGTGGAACTTTTGATTTACCAGAAAACGAATACCATTTACTGGAAGGTACAGCAGGATATATCGAAATGGGAGGTATACAATCGGTAAACTACGATACTCTTACAACCTATATGGGACAGGAAAGTATTTCACTTAATGTATCTATAGGAAACTATTGGCACGACATTATAGGTATGTCACCGGTGAAACGTTCACAGGAGTTATTCAACCTGATTTATGAAAAAATATACAATCCAGAACTTTGCTACCAGGACTTCGAAGATATTCGGAAGAAAGAGTTGGAGAATATAGGAAAGGAAACTCTATTAGAACAAATGATGAAACAGGCTCAAGACCGTCTGTTAAACCAACGTCTAGACTCATTGGTGGGAAATGCTCCTTCTACTATAATACGCGAGCGTACACATCAAGATATACAACGTTTGGATTTGAATCATATAGCCGATTATTATCGCACCTTATTCGGAAATCCTAAAGGATTGACTTTTGTAATAACAGGAAACTTCAATACAGAAGTGCTTATAAAACAACTTACAGGAACTTTCGGAAGAATGAAATCACCTGAAAAACCTGTCAATTATACCAATAAGCCAGTAAGACTACCACAAAGATTGTATGTAGAAGAATTTGCAAACGATATAGAAACGCAGACTCAACTTGAATATGTTTTTGCTCATAACTATAAGCCATCACTCAAAGAAGGACTTACATTAAAACTTATGAGAGATGCACTTCAGCAGCGATTACTGAAAGTATTACGAGAAGAAAAGAACATTGTATATTCACCATATGTATCATTGTTCTATAAAGGAATACCTGAACAAACATTTTATATTGACATTTCTGCATCGGTGGAGGTTTCAAACACTTCTATAGCCGAGGAAGCAATTTTAAACATTATAAGAGAATTGAAGAAGAAGCCTATAGGCAATGAAGAACTGGAAATGATGAAACGCTCGTTCATAGTTACCAAAAACCAAGTATTGGATGAAAATGCAACAACCGATTGGAGAAATACCATTGTCAGTTTGCTGAAGAATGGAGAATCGCTGAAAGATTTCAATGATTACTCCAAAAATCTAGAACAGATTACTGCCAAAGACTTGCAAGAATCATTCAAGAAATATCTTGATACCAACAAGTTTATTATTCTTTATATGGGTAAACACTTAAAATACCCAACAAACTAAAAAACTTATTTCAATAGGTATATAAAAACAAAGGACGTCAGCGAAGAATTAAAAAATCTTCTGCTGACGTCCTTTGTTTTTATATTACCCTTTCAATAGGATATTTACTTTATAATTATATCATCTGGTACTTTATATGTACTCTATCAATATACAAGACCTACATTATCAACCCACAAAGTATTACCAGGAGAACCAACAAATGCACCACCTATACTTGATGTAAACTGAACTATAAGATGAGTTGGAACTTCATCCTTTCCTGCCCATCCATATTCTTTCAGCAATACGCTTTCACCTTTACTGTTACGCACGTGATAAGCACCAGCCCCAAGTTCCATTATATCAGGAATATATCCTTCTTCAGAAGTTATATCACCATATTTCACAGCATATGTAGCACCTTCAATCCATCCTTCAGAACTATTTATATATTTCACAGCAGCAGTACCAACCCTCTTTGCCATAACATTTCCTTCGGCATCTTCTGTTCTCTTCTGAAGAAAACAAACCATTATAGCTGCATCCTGACCTGGAACAACTGTTTTTTTACTGAATCCTGTCTGGCGAATGCGATCTTTTTCTCCCGACATCTTCACCTTATAGTCATATCTGATAGCCTTAGGCCTTTCAGTAAAAGGGATACCAACATTCAAAGCCTTTTCACCATCTTTTGTGCCTGTAATAGGTTCCTTCATGTCTCCCAAGAATAACGAACCTGAAGCCAATACAGTAATATTTACCATGCCCAATACCTTAACACTTTCAATATGTGTTTCAAGTTTGGCGCAATAACCATAACCTCTTTTTTCCTTATAAACACTTGTGTTTGTCTTGACTATACCTACAACTTTTGCCATCACATTTGAAGTTCCCCATGGTGAACCTCCCATATTACTATATGGTTCATGTCCTTCTACCATCTGTTCCGGTCCCAGTTCATATAGATACTTTGTATTTCCCCCTATAATGCCAGATTCTTTAATCTTACGGGTCACCCACTGATCCATATCACCATACTTGAAAAGCTCAAATTTCTCTTGAGCCTTAGCAGATATGCACATCAATGTACATATAACGAAAATAAAAACTTTACCTTTCATTTTATTATCTTATAAAAATATAATTACAAAGATAATAAAAAAAGCGACAGCATTTCTGCTCTCGCTTTTTTTATTATAATATGGATAATAATTCCTTTATATATACAATTCTATTAATATACTCTGTACAACAACCATGAAGCCTGAAAATCTTCACGATTTGGATATTTTGCCTTAAAATTATCTCTTGCAATTGCAGCTTCTTCCTTTGTATCGAATGATGCTACAACTACACGATATGTATTGCGTTCAGAATTATATACCACTTTGGCATTATATCCCTGACCATCTAGAGTTGACTTCAATCCGTCTGCATTTGCCTTTACACCAAAGCTACCACATATTACACTGAAAGCCTTCAGTCCGTCACCAGAGACCAATTCCACTTTCTCTTCTCTTACGGGTGCCGACACTACAGGTGCAGGAGCCTGCTGTACTACAGGAGCCTGTTCCACCGGAGCAACCTCTACCGCAGGTTCTTGATTATTAGCCTCAGCCAATTCCTGTTGTTTAGCTTTTTCGTAAGCTTTCTTATAAGCACTTTCACTCGACTTACATGATGAGAATGCAAAAACTATGCACAATCCCATTCCTAAAAAGAACAACTTTTTCATCTTGATTTCTATTTTTATATTATTATTACTAAATCTTCATGACGTTTAATCGTGACAAAAATACTAATATAAATTATTAGTAAGCATTAAATACTGTTAATAATACAAATCGGTGAATAAAATGTCTTTTTTAAAAGGTAAAAGCAAACAAGTTATCATTTTTTTTATTAGATTTGTAGAAAGTAAAAAAAACAACTGAAAGTAATATCCTTTTCCATATTCATAACAGAATATGTATAAAGGTAATTTTTAACATTAAAATATAAAGCACAATGAAAGCATTAAACATTGTAGCAGCATTCTTGGGTGGAGTTGCCCTAGGTGCAGCAGCTGGAATTCTTTTCGCTCCTGAAAAAGGCGAAGATACTCGTAAAAAAATAGCTGAAATCCTTCGTCAGAAAGGTATCAAACTAAATCGTGCTGAAATGGAAGACTTGGTTGACCAAATTGCAGCTGAAGTGAAAGATGCTGAATAATTCTTATCAGAAGACTTACAAATGCGAAAGAGTCTGTTTCTTGAATCTTCAGACTTGACTATTATAAAAAATTCCAAGCAAACAGTGATTAGAAAACAGTCTCTTTTTTTGAAACCAACTTATTAATTAAGGGATTTTTAGAAGGAAAAGCCTTGCACGATTTTTGTCGACTGACGGAACTTCCTTTTAAATATCCCTTTTTTCATTTTAAATATCAAAATTATTTTTGTATATATGTTTGCCAACGATAAAAGTATCGACAATCTTGAAGCTCTTTTTAAAGAGATAAAAAAATATATCGAACTACAAGGTCAATATATTAAAATTGACTTGGTGGAAAAACTTACTATACTTATCTCAACACTCATACTCATCTGTGTACTGATTGTACTAGGTATGACTGCACTTTTCTATTTTTCATTCATGTTGGTATATACTATAGACTCATGGATAAACAATCTCATAGCAAGCTATGCCGTAATGGGAGGATGCATATTGTTAATGGGAGCTATATTTTTTTTCTTCAGAAAGCAGCTCATTTTTCAACCTATGGTAAACTTTCTTGCCAATCTTTTCCTTGAAGACAATAATGATAATAATATATAATTGAAAGAATATGGAAAATAAATATAGCATGGAAATAATCAGAGCCAGGAAACTTGAAAAAAAAGAGAAACTGAATAATTCCAAAGACAAAATATTCAGACTAACACAAAGACTGTTTGCACCTCCTCAAACAAAAAGCAAAATGGAGCTTATTATGCATAACTTCAATTCCGGAATGGCTGCATATGACGGAATCATGACTGGAATAAGAATATACAGAAGAGTTAAAGACATATTAGGCATAAGAAAAAGCAACCGTGCCGTAAAATAACATTCATTACATCAGTAACCATTTATTTATAACAAACACATTTATAAACTTAAAGAAACAAGACACAATGAAAAAAACTTGGATTATAATTATTGCAATTATCGCATTATTGGTTGTATACAGTGTATCAACGTATAATTCACTCGTTACTCAGGACGAGTCTGTAGAGACAGCATGGAGCAATGTTGAAAATCAATATCAAAGACGTTCTGACCTTATTCCTAATCTGGTTAATACTGTAAAAGGATATGCTTCACATGAAAAGGAGACTCTTGATGCTGTCATATCTGCTCGTTCCAGAGCTACACAGACTTCACTAAAAATGGATGACCTAACTTCTGAAAAACTGCAGGCTTACCAAAAAGTTCAAGGAGAAATAGGAGCTGCATTAGGAAGACTTATGGTTGTTGCCGAAAAATATCCTGACTTGAAAGCCAACGAAAATTTCCAGGCACTTCAAGCACAATTGGAAGGTACAGAAAACAGAATAAGCGTTGAGCGCAGAAAATTCAATGAAACAGCAAAGGAATATAATACAAATATCCGTAAATTCCCAAAAAATATTTTCTCAAGCATGTTCGGATTCGAAAAACATCCTTATTTCGAAGCTGCCGAAGGTTCTGAAAAAGCACCTGAAGTAAAATTCTGATAAGTCATGAGGAAATTTTACACCTTTATACTTCTCATCTGTACTTTATGTACGGCATATTCTGTAGCCAAAGAATACAAAGTAGAGGACGTTCCTATGGTACATCTTGCCGACAGAAGCAAATATGTAAGCAATCCTGACAATATTCTTTCTGCAACTACTGTAAGCGAGATTGACCGTATACTGTTCGTCCTCGAACAAAAAACAGGCATACAAACTTCAGTAGTTGTCATAGAAAAGATAGAAGGAGGAGATTGTTTTGATTTTGCTTATAATTTGGGAAGAAAGCATGGTATAGGGCAGAAAGGGAAGGACAACGGACTTGTTGTTCTTCTTTCCACAAGCGACAGATGCATACAGTTTTCTACAGGATATGGCTTGGAAGGTATATTGCCCGATGCCATCTGCAAGAAAATTCAGATAAGGTACATGAACAAAGCTTTTGCCAACAACAATTGGGATGCAGGAATGCTTGCAGGAATGAAAGCGTTAAACAACATTCTTATAAACGAGAAAGGAAGTCCTGACAATAATAAAGAATCAAGAAACAACTATGGGCTGTTCATTGCACTTATTGCCACTATAAGCATAACCCTACTCTATCTATTCATCAATGTACGTCGCAACAAACGTTGTCCCAAATGTCATAACCAGTCATTAAAAGTAATTTCATCGCGTACTATAGAGAAGTACTCCACCTATCATATTGATGAGGTGGTAATATGTTGCAGTCATTGCGGACATATTATACGCAAAGAGGTACGAATAGACGATGACGACAATCTCCACAATGGCAGAAGAGGCTTTGGAGGAGGAATATTCATGGGCGGTCTTGGCGGTGGATTCGGCAGAGGCAGCGGAGGTTTCGACGGAGGCAGCTTTGGAGGAGGCGACTTTGGAGGAGGAGGAGCCGGCAGCAAGTTCTAAATATTACAAAACATACAGATACATACACTTATGATAAACAATACTTTTGGAAATATATTTCGTCTTACCAGCTTCGGAGAGTCACATGGTAAGGCTATAGGAGGTGTTATAGACGGATTTCCGGCAGGTATAGAAATAGATACTGAATTTATACAATCTGAACTCGACAGAAGGAAACCTGGACAATCACTTATTACTACCGCCAGAAAAGAAGGAGACAAAGTAGAATTTCTTTCCGGCATATACGATGGCATATCTACAGGATGTCCTATAGGATTCGTTGTATGGAATACCAACCAACATTCTAACGATTACGACAACATGAAAGACTTGTTCCGACCTTCACATGCCGACTATACTTATACCGAAAAATATGGAATAAGAGACCATAGAGGAGGCGGACGTTCTTCGGCAAGAGAAACCATTGCAAGAGTCGTTGGTGGTGCTATGGCAAAACTGGCTCTAAAAAAAATAGGCGTAGAAATAAAGGCTTACACATCACAAGTCGGAGATTTTGTTCTTGACAAGGATTATAACCAATACGACATGGACGAGATAGAAAAGAACCCTGTAAGATGTCCTGACAAGGAAATGGCCGAAAAGATGGCTGAGTTCATCAAGCAAGTAAAAGGCGAAGGAAACACTATAGGCGGCACTATAAGTTGCGTAATCAAAGGATGTCCTGTAGGACTTGGCCAACCAACTTTCGGCAAACTGCATGCTGCTCTTGGCAATGCAATGCTTACCATAAATGCAGCAAAAGGATTCGAATACGGACAAGGATTCGGCAATATGCATATGAAAGGGAGCGAACAGAATGATATTTTCTATAACGATAACGGACATATAGGTTTCCGCACAAACCGTTCAGGAGGAATACAAGGAGGAATAAGCAACGGACAGGATATCTATTTCAAGGTAGCATTCAAACCTGTTGCCACTATACTCATGGAGCAACCTACAGTAGACAAGTATGGAAACGAAACATTCCTCAAGGCAAAAGGCAGACACGACCCATGCGTATTGCCCAGAGCCGTACCTATAGTAGAAGCTATGGCTGCTATGACCATACTCGATTATTATCTAATAAACAAAGCAAGTTCATTATAACAAATTCTATTATCATGGAAGTAAGACAATATATCAAGGAAAACGAAAATCGTTTTATAGAGGAACTTTTCAGTTTGATACGCATACCAAGTATCAGTGCATATCCACAACACAAGGATGACATGCTGGCTTGTGCAGAAAGATGGAAACAACTTTTGATAGAAGCCGGAGCAGATGAAGCAATGATTATGCCTTCAAATGGCAATCCGCTTGTATATGCCGAAAAAAGAATAAACCCTGAAGCTCCTACAGTATTGGTTTATGCACATTATGATGTAATGCCTGCAGAGCCTTTAGAACTATGGAAAAACAGTCCATTCGAACCCGAAATAAGAGAAGAGCGCATTTGGGCAAGAGGTGCTGACGACGACAAGGGGCAAGCCATGATACAGGCAAAAGCTTTTGAATACATGGTACGCAACGGTTTGTTGAAGCATAACATAAAATTCATATTCGAAGGCGAAGAAGAAATAGGTTCTCCAAGTCTGAATGCTTTCCTTAAAGAACACAAAGAACTGCTTAAAGCAGATGTAATTCTTGTTTCAGACACAAGCATGCTTGGAGCAGACCTTCCATCACTCACCACAGGACTCAGAGGACTGGCTTATTGGGAAATAGAGGTTACAGGTCCAAACCGTGACCTTCACTCAGGCCACTTTGGAGGTGCCGTGGCAAACCCTATCAACACATTGTGTAGCATGATAGCACAAATCATTGATGCCGATGGAAAAATAACCATACCACATTTTTATGACGATGTAGAAGAAGTTCCACAAGTCGAACGCGAAATGATAGCCAATATACCTTTCGATGAAAAGAAATATATGGAAGCCATAGGTGTAAAGGCTCTGAAAGGCGAAAAGGGATATTCCACATTAGAGCGAAACAGCTGCCGACCATCATTCGATGTATGTGGCATTTGGGGAGGATTTACCGGTGAAGGCTCAAAGACCGTTCTTCCTTCAAAAGCATACGCAAAAGTTTCATGCCGTCTTGTTCCGCATCAGAATCACGAAACAATATCAAAACTATTCGTAGATTACATAAACGAAATTGCACCCGACTATGTACAGGTGAAAGTGACTCCTATGCATGGCGGTGAAGGTTATGTATGTCCTATCACCCTTCCTGCATACAAAGCAGCCGAAAAAGGTTTTGAAAAAGCATTCGGCAAGAAACCTCTTGCGGTACGTCGCGGTGGAAGCATTCCTATCATCAGCGATTTCGAACAGATATTAGGTATAAAGACAGTACTTATGGGTTTCGGTCTTGAAAGCAATGCAATACACTCTCCTAACGAGAATTTCCGTCTTGACATTTTCCGCAAAGGAATAGAGGCTGTCATCGAATTCCACAAAGAATTCAGCAAATAAGCAGCATACACCCAAACAACAACAATAATCCCCGCCATTTGAAGAAAGGCCTTAGGCAAATCTCTATGGCGGGGATTTCTGTTTCAATACTATTTTATATTGTTTCTAATCTTGCTAAGATAGGCACGCATACCTTCAGCATTCTTATTACTTATTATATCAAGCAGTTCATTCAATTCTGTACGTATACTCTCAACTTGCTGCGGAGTGCGAGGATTGAACAGTATCTCCTGCAACAAGAAGTCATCTTCATTAAGCACACCCTTTGCTATAGCCATATGGCGTTTGAATGTAGTACCGGGAGCATCCTGATGTTTCATCACTGCAGCAAAGACAAATGTAGATACAAAAGGTATAGACAATGAATATGCCACCGTTTCGTCATGTTCATCAAACGTATACTCAAAGATATTAAGTCCAAGTCTCTGATAAATATCCTTGAAGAACACCTTGCCAAGACAATCACCCTCTTTTATAATAATAGCATTTTCCGTACTTAGTTTGTCCAGATTGGCAAATGTAGGTCCAAACATAGGGTGAGTAGAAACATATCTGAATCCACAACTATCATAAAAATCCTTCAGTCCTGTCTTCACAGAAGCAATATCACTCAATATACAATCTTTAGGCAGCACAGGCAAAACCTGCCTAAATGCATCAAGGGTATATTTCACTGTTGCAGCATTTATAACAAGCTCTGGCTTGAACTCTTCTATCTCATCCAATGCTGTAAATCTGCGACAATTATACATAAAACGCAAATTTTCGGGCTTTATATCAAAAACTGCGACCTCATGGTCGAAACTCAATACATCAGTAAAAAAGGATCCCATTTTTCCGGCTCCCAATATCAATATTCTCATTTTTTCAGGTTTACTTATTGATTATTTCCATCTGCTGGCGAACACTTTCCTCGTGTATCGCTTCAAATACATGTTTCACAAATTCTGAATCCATTCCACACAAAGACCCTTGCGCACCTCTCTTGTCAAGGATTTCATTATATCTACCTGTCTGAAGAATAGTCATATTATGCTCTTTCTTGAATGTACCTATTTCGCGGCACACACGCATACGCTTGGCCATAACTTCAATCAGTTCGTTATCACATTCGTCAATCTGTCTTCTTAGTTCACCAAGGTTTTCTGTTGACTGATGTTCATCTCTTATCACAAGCAGATTAAGAATATAATCCAATACATCAGGAGTAATCTGCTGTGCAGCGTCACTCCAAGCGCAGTCAGGATTACAATGAGACTCTACAATAAGTCCGTCGAATCCCAAATCCATAGCCTGCTGACAAAGCGGAGCAATAAGTTCTCTCCTTCCACCTATATGGCTAGGGTCACAAATAATAGGAAGATTAGGAATTCTTCTTCTCAGTTCGATTGGAATATGCCACTGAGGAAGGTTTCGGTATATCTTCTTGTCATACGAAGAGAAGCCTCTATGGATAGCTCCCAATTTTGTTATACCGGCATTATTAAGACGCTCCATTGCACCAATCCACAACTCCAAGTCAGGATTTACAGGATTCTTTACATAAACAGGAATATCAACCCCCTTCAAGGCATCTGCAATTTCCTGTACGGCAAACGGATTGGCGGTTGTACGTGCTCCTATCCAGAGAATATCTATACCTGCTTTCAAACATTCGTACACATGTTTTGCAGTAGCTACTTCTGTCGATACATACATACCTGTTTCCTTCTTGACTTCCTTCAGCCATGCCAAACCATCTACTCCAACACCTTCAAATCCTCCCGGTTTAGTACGAGGTTTCCATATTCCTCCACGAAAAATCTTCAATCCTTTATCTGCCAAAGATTTTGCAGTAGTCATCACTTGTTCTTCTGTTTCCACACTACAAGGACCTGCTATAACCAACGGACGTTCTTCCGATACGCCTTCCAATTTTATTTGTTGTAAATTTAATGACATAGTTATTTTATTTTTAAAGTTTTCATAATTAACAAGTTACCAAAGTCCACCTATAAATTTAGTTTTGGACTAATCTTCTATTTTCTTAATTCTCTCTAATGCTTCGGCCAGTTTTTCTTCCTTGGCACAAAGAGAAATTCGTATATATCTCTTACCATTGCTTCCGAAAATAAATCCCGGAGTTATAAATACTCTTGCTTCATGCAGAATCTTTTCCGTAAGGTCTTCAACATTATTATACTTTTCAGGAATCTTACCCCACAAAAACATTCCCACCTGATTTTTGTCGTATGTACATCCCAATTCCTCCATAATTGCTTCAGCAAATTTCCTTCTGCGCGAATACACATTGATATTTGCCTCTTCGTGCCATTCTGGAGTATTGTTGTATGCCTGAGCTGCAGCCAGTTGCAAAGGGCGGAACGTACCAGAGTCAATGTTGCTCTTTATCTTCAGAATCCACTGTACGAATGTAGAGTTTGTTGCAAGCATACCCACACGCCATCCAGGCATATTATGGCTCTTGCTCATCGAATTAAATTCGATACAACAATCTTTCGCTCCCGGAACATTCAGTATGCTTATAGGCTTACGGTTAAGAATAAAGCTATATGGATTATCGTTTACCACCACAATATTGTGTCTTCTTGCAAAGTCTACTATCTTTTCATACAGTTCCATAGTAGCATTGGCTCCGGTAGGCATATTAGGATAATTGGTCCACATAATCTTCACTCCAGTCAGATCCATTTTCTCCAGTTCTTCAAAATCTGGTTCCCAGTTTTTATCCTCCAAAAGATTATAGTTTACTATCTCGCTTCCTATAATCCTGTTGAGAGAAGTATAAGTAGGATAACCCGGATTGGGAACCAACACCTTGTCTCCCGGATTTACAAAAGCAAGAGACACATGAAGTATACCTTCCTTAGAGCCTATAAGCGGTTGTATCTCTGTAGAAGGGTCCAGTTCTACATTATACCATCTCTTATACCAGCCAGCCATAGCCTTCCTCAGTTCCGGAATACCCACAGTAGGCTGATAACCATGAGCTTCAGCTTTTTGTGCATTTTCACAAAGGACTCTGACAGTTTCCTCCGAAGGCGGCATATCAGGACTTCCAATACCAAGACTTATCACGTTCTTTCCTTCGGCATTCATCTTTGCCACTTCCTTCAGTTTTCTGCTGAAGTAGTATTCGCTCACACAGCTCAGTCTGTCAGCCGGCTGGATATTATAATGTTGATTTTCCTTCTGCATATTCTCCTAAAATTTTAAGTGCTTTTGTAAGCGGTGCAACCGCATCTATTGATTGTTTGTATCTAAGATAATCGCTGAACATCACGTCTACGTAGAACATATATTCCCACTCACGACCAATAATGGGCAACGATTGTATTTTTGTAAGATTGATATTATAGAATGAAAAGATTGACAATACTTGCGAAAGACTACCCTCGCTATGAGGAAGCGAGAATACTATATTGGCCTTATTCACTGCATTTCCCTTCAGTTCGTCGGCCTTCCACGGGTTGCTTATCACAAGAAAGCGTGTGAAATTATGTTTGTTCGTTTCAATGCCTTCCTGCAGAATCTTCATGTCATAAAGTCCGGCGGCATATTTAGAGCATATAGCGGCATGTCCTCTAAGGTTTTTCTTTCTTATGTTTTCTGCACTTCCGGCAGTATCATCGGTTTCCACCACTTTAAGTTCCTGATGACTATGAAGAAAGTCTCTACACTGTGCCAAAGCTACCGGATGAGAGTTTACTTCACTCAATGTTTCCCAACTGTCTTCGGGCAGACACATTATGCTATGACTAATCCTAAGTTTATGTTCTCCTATAATCGTAGCCCCGCTTTCTCTCAGAAGTTCGTAATTATGAAGAAGACTTCCTGCTATGGTATTCTCTATTGCTATCACACCTATAACATCGCTGTCTCTTCTCATCTGCTCGAACACTCCTTCAAACGAATTGCAACAAATCAGCTCTATTTCTTCTTCACTAAAATATTTGTGGGCTGCAATATCATGATACGAACCTAAAACTCCCTGTATAGCTATTCTTTTCATTTCTATTATACTTAAAAAAAATCCCGCCTCATATTGAAGCGGGATTCGTAATTCATATTTTGTGTTTATTTATCATCTGTTATATACATATACAACCTCCCGCTTCACTTCATTGCTAAAGTAAAAGTAATAAAAGAAGAAGAAAAAGTATGTATAAATTGATTTCATATCTGCTCTCTGTTTTTTGTTTACACTGCAAAAATAATACTTTTATTGAAAAAACAATAGTTTGACAAAAAAAATCTTCATTATTTTTCATAATATTGCAAATATGGCTTATTTTGTAGCATATATACATAATTAATATACAAAAAACAAAACACATTAATGAAATACAATTTTGACCTATCAATAGACAGGAGGCATACAGACGCCATAAAAATTGACGAAATGAAAGAAATTTGGGGAAGAGAAGATCTTATTCCAATGTGGGTGGCAGATATGGATTTTGCAACTCCCGACTTTATCCTCGATGCTGTAAAGAAACGATGCGAACATCCTATATTAGGATATACCAAGAAATCTGACGGATATTATAACTCCATCATCAACTGGGTAAAAAACAGATATGGAATGGAGATTGAGAAAAAGAACATCAACTACGTTCCGGGCATAGTAGCCGGACTGGGTATGGCCATCAACTGCTACACCTCGCCAGGCGACAAGATTATGATAATGCCTCCCGTATACCATCCGTTTGCATGGCTCACCAAGAGAAACAACCGACAGTTAGTGGAATGTCCAATGATACTTGAAAACGGCAGATACAGAATGAACCTCGAAATGCTACGCTCCATAAAAAAAGGAGTAAAAGCCCTTATCCTATGCAACCCTCACAATCCAGGAGGAGTGGTATGGGAAAAATCGGAACTAGAAGAGCTGGCAGAGATATGTGCCGAAGACAATATAATGGTATTCTCTGATGAAATACATGCCGACCTGACACTTCCACCACACCGACACCTGCCATTCTCTATGGTTTCCGAAAAAGCAAGAAACAACTCTGTCACCTTCATGGCTCCAAGCAAGACTTTCAATATGCCGGGAGTTTCGGCATCACATGCCATTATATTTAACGACGGACTAAGAAAGAAGTTCGAGACCTTCATCGAAGCCAGAGAATTGGGCAACGGACATGTCTTTGCATTTCCTGCCGTAGAGGCTGCATTCAACAACGGAACAGAATGGCTTGCTCAATGTCTGGAATACATTGTCGGAAACATTGACTATGTAGAACAATTTCTGAAAGAGAACACTCCTAAAATCAAGATGATACGCCCAATGGCTTCTTACCTTATATGGTTAGACTGCCGCTATATGGGATTGAGTCATGAAGAATTGAAGAAATTCTTTGCCGACAAAGCACATATCGCACTTAATGAAGGAGAAATGTTCGGCAAGGAAGGTTCGGGATTTATGAGAATGAATATCGGATGTCCACGACAGACTTTGGGAAAAGCCATGAAACAGCTATCGGAAGCTTATATATCGTTGGAGATATAATATTACTGTTCCGATAAGTATTGACAGTAGTTTCAATATATTGATTCTAATTTTCTTCATTATCCCTTGATGTCTTTGTTCATACTATGCATATCCTACGGATACAGTCATCTACAGTTTCACTTTCTCCGATTCAGCCTTCGATTCATTATTAAGACGGTCGAGTGCCGTTACCACATATCTGTATTTTCTCTTGCCGTCCTCATAGGGCAGCTTATAGAAAGCATCTCTTGTTATAGCCACAATATGAGAAGGATCGGCTATATTTACTTTTTCCTTTCGGTCGAACCTATATACCACATACTGCACCGCCTCATCCATCACATGTTTTGCCTTTGGAGGAGTCCAGAAAAGCATATATCCATATTCGGTCCATACATCCTTCAGTTTCCTTACTTTACCTGGAGCCTTATCGTCAATAAACGGATACAATGGTTGCAAAGCAGGGTATTTATGATATTTCCGGGCAAGAAGCTGACGATAGTTTCCCGGATTATCAACCACAGCGGCAGCATACCACTGACAACTTCCCTGAATCTCTTCCAGCGAACGCTGCAACCTATACTTCTCTGCCATCTGATGAACTGAAGGATTTTTCAAGTCAGACTTCTTTACTGTCCTTATAACATCCTGACCTATAAACAATGGTCTGGCAGACGAGTTATGCGCCCACCATTTCACCAAAGTCTCATAATCGGCAGCAGGATGACCTATTTCCCAATATATCTGCGGAATATTATAGTCTATCCATCCATTATTCACCCACTTCAGCACATCGGCATAAAGGTCGTCATAATTCTGAAGTCCGCGAGTATCGCTACCTTTTGCATCCGACCTCTTGTTTCTGTATATACCAAAAGGAGAAATACCGAATTTTACCCAAGGCTTACATTCTCTGATAGTCTTCTGAAGTTCCTGTATAAGAACATTCACGTTATCGCGTCGCCATGCACCTCTGTCAGCATATCCACGTCCATAGGCAGCAAAACTGACATCATCCGGAAACTCTTCTCCAGGATTAGGATAAGGGTAGAAATAATCGTCCATGTGTATGGCATCCACATCATATCTGTTCACTATATCTCTCACTATCTTGCAGATATACTTTCTTGACTCAGGAAATCCCGGATCGAAATAAAGCTGTCCGGCATACTGTACGAACAACTGCGGATACTTGTAGTAAGGATGCATAGACGACAAGACACCCGTACCTTTGGTCTTGGCACGATAAGGATTTATCCATGCATGAAGTTCCATCCCACGCTTATGACACTCGTCTATCATAAACTGAAGAGGGTCCCATCCCTGAGAAGGTGCAACGCCCTGAACACCTGTAAGGAATCTGCTCCAAGGTTCGTACGACGACTTATACAGAGCATCTGCCTCTGCCCTAACCTGAAATATCACAGCATTGATTCCGGCACCTTCGAGATTGTCCAGCTGGCTGATAAGAGTTTTCTTCATGACACTTGCCGACATACCCTGAAACTGACCGTTCACACATTGTATCCAAGCACCTCTAAACTCACGTTTCGGGAAATCAGTCTGAGCATTACCCCACTGTATATTAAGGCATAAGGCTATAAGCACTGCCAACATCTTTATTTTCTTCATCGGTTTTTAGTTTATTATTGTCAGAGCAAAGATAATACAAAAATGATATTCTTTAGCTTAACAAATCTCCTTTAAGGTTAAAAAATCAAGATTCATCGGACGTTTAAGCCATAATTCCTCTACGATTTCTACAATTGCAGACTTCATTTGCAGAAATGCAACCTTTATTTATAGAAATGAAAGTTACATTTTTACAAATAAAATCTTCATTTGAATTAAACGACCAATGAAAGCATATTTATAGTCTGTTGACTTAACTTCTACAAAACATCTTTTTAGCAAATACATAATGAGCCAATAATAATGCCAGATAATATGTCCTATTATGACTTATCTAAATTTTTACTTATCTTTGCAAGAACAATTCATATACAAAAAAACAGAAACATCTTGTTGAAATAGTTACCACAAACAATAAATATAAATTATAAATGACCGAAGTGGAAATTTAAATATTTTATTTAAGTTCAGAAGTCATCAAAAGTACCAAATAATAATTATAACTAACAATAATGAAGAGTATTGACAAAACATTTTCTTTGTTTGACTTCTGCAAAAAGAAAGCGAGCAAAGTGCAAATATATGGAGAAGAAACGTTGGATAACGATGGAAATATAATTCCTTTTATTGATCAGGCTGCTCTTATAACTCATTATTTACAACTAAAAGATACTGGTATAACCTTACCTTATCTTTCAAAAGCAGAAAGTATATTGAATTTATGGTATGAATTTATAAAAGGACAAAAAGAATTTTGTCCAAAAAACTTACATTATGCAAACGAGTCTTCAACAAGTCTTCAAACATATCTTTTTCCTGATTTTTTTCAGGCACCGTTTCAGGCACCAGAGAATCCTAAATTTACATTCATAGATTTATTCGCAGGTATTGGCGGATTCAGAATGGCAATGCAAAACTTAGGTGGAGAATGCATCTTCTCATCAGAATGGGACGAGCAGGCTAAGAAAACCTATTATGCTAACTATGGCGAAGTGCCGTTTGGCGATATAACAAAAGAAAGTACAAAAAATAAAATCCCTGATAATTTCGACATTCTTTGTGCTGGATTTCCTTGTCAAGCTTTTTCTCTTGCAGGCAAAAAATTGGGATTTGAAGAAACAAGAGGAACGCTGTTTTTTGATGTTGCAGAAATCCTACGTCGTTATCAACCAAAAGCATTTTTCTTGGAGAATGTGAAAGGACTTGTTATACATGATAAAGGACGAACATTTAAGACGATTCTTAACACTCTTGATGAAGTTGGTTATGTTGTTCCTGAACCTGAAATAGTTAATGCTATGTATTTCGGTGTACCCCAACATCGTGAACGTATATATATAGTCGGTTTCCGAAAAGATCTCGGAATAAAAAAAGAGGACTTTAAATATCCTGAACAGAAAGAAGTAACAAAGAAGTGGATAGATGTGCGTGAAGAAAATCCTGTTCCTGCAAAGTATTATCTCTCGACACAATATATATCTACTCTTATAAATCATAAAGCCAGACATGAGTCTAAAGGAAATGGCTTTGGATACGATATCATCCCAGATGATGGTGTTGCGCATGCAATCGTTGTCGGAGGTATGGGGCGAGAAAGTAATCTTATTATAGATTTTCGTCAAACGGACTTGACTCCAACAACCAGAATAAAAGGTGAAGTAAACAGACAGGGATGGCGTAAAATGACACCGCGTGAATGGGCAAGATTACAAGGATATCCCGACAATTTTAAAATAGTAGTTGCAGATGCATCTGCTTATAAACAATTTGGAAACAGTGTTGCTGTTCCAGCAATTCAGGCTACAGCAGAACAATTACTTAAACCTCTAAAAGAATATGGCTTTATCAGGAAATAAAGGAGAATGGAGTGAAATTTATGCTCTATTCAGATTACTTGGAGAAGGAAAAGTTCATGCTGGAGATGCAGACATGAATAAATTGGATTTATACTACCCCATTTTAAACGTAATACGTGAAGAATCCAAAAGATATGAATACAAACCAGATGTAGAGCAAAATATCGTTATCATAGATGAAAACGGCAATGAATATGCGCGTATATCAATGGATAAATTCATGGAAGAGTCTATGAGGCTTTTAGATGATATCAAAAATGCTAAGGGAGCCTCATTTTCAATACCTAAGACAGAAGAATTCATGAATGAAGTGGGGTGTTCTAAGGTTAAAGCCCAATCATTGGATAAGTCAGATATTCACATAGTTATCCATGATTTACGTACTAATATGAAACCTCTTCTAGGATTCAGTATTAAATCACAGCTTGGCACTGCATCTACTTTACTTAATGCAGGAAAAACTACAAATATTACATATCGTGTAGTAGGGACTTCGCTTTCTGTTGAAGACATTAATAAAATAAATACTATAGACGAACATTTGTCACGCATGGAAGCGATATTTGATAAGGGATGTAAACTGGAATATTACGATATAGATCATCCAGTTTTTAAAAACAACCTATTATTTTTAGATTGCTGTATGCCACAATTTATAGCAAACTGTTTGGTTATAGACAGTATGACTGATTCAACGTCCTCAATAAGAAGTGCAGTTGAAAAAGTTGCTGAAAGTAATCCGTTTAATTTTACCGGTACCAATAAGGAGGCTTTCTATGCTCATAAAATGAAAGTATTACTCATTGATGCTGCATTGGGTATGACACCGGCAAAAGAATGGACAGGACAATATGACGCAAACGGTGGTTATCTTGTCGTTAAAAGAGACGGAGATATTGTCTGTTATCATTTTTACAACAGAAACGATATTGAGGATTACCTTTATAACAACACACGTTTTGAACGCGCAAGCCGTAGCAGATATGATTATGGTTCATTATACATGAAAGATGGAAAAGTTTTCATAAAATTAAATCTTCAAATAAGATTTAAGAAGTAAACCACAAAAAGATATATGAGATCTACCATATGACACCACCAGACATACAACAATCCACAAAAGAAGATAGACGTAAATATGTACTTGAGGCTTGGAAATGCTTACATGACTGTGAGGCTTGCGGTAAATGCCGTATCTTAAAAGGTAAAGACGCCGAAAGTTTATATTCTGACTACATTGATGGAAAACGAACTTATATGGACATTACTCTGGATATACGGAACAAAAGCTATTAATTACGGAGAATACACTTCAAACTATAGAAAAGATATAAAAAGAATCTACACTATAAAATGCTTTTGCATCCGTTTATTGTGATTTACTTTCATTTTAGTATCTTTGCACAGAGAGAAACAGCGGCAGTGCAGAACGGCACAACCTCCGCAGCGTTGTGATTTACTTTCATTTTAGTATCTTTGCATAGAGAGAAACAGCGGATGATGCTGCAACCCTATCTCTCGATAGGTTGTGATTTACTCCTAATTTCCGCAAATCATCTTGACTCTCGTGTTATAAAATGGATATTTTGTAAAAATCCCGAATTTCAACGATTCATATATAACATGAGAGTCTGTTTGATCTTTTTTAAGCAT
>JAHHQV010000042.1 GCA_020026175.1 Phocaeicola sp.
CTCCCCGACCGATGAGTTTTTATCAAAACGTTGCGTTTCTATTTGGATTCTTCAAGGTTATATCCTTCCCTCATCGGCATAGCTGTAGTATTTCCCGTCGCATATTATAACATGGTCCAGCATCCTTATGTTCATTATCTTGGCAGCCTGAGACAGAGCTTTAGTCAGATTGTCATCGTCGGTACTTGGCCTGGCATTTCCCGACGGATGGTTGTGCGTGAGAATTATAGATGTGGCTCGTTTCATCAATGCTTCTCTAAGCACACACCTCACATCTACTTGTGTAGAAGCCAGCCCTCCCTGGCTTATCTTCACGATGTCTATTATTTTTGCAGCCTGGTTCAGCATCATAACCCAACACTCTTCTATCGGAAGGTCGCACATTATAGGATGAAAATGCCTGTAGATGTCTTCCGAACATCTTATCTGTTTCCTGTCTTCCGGTTTTTCGTCTTTTCTTCTTTTCCCTAGTTCGGCAGCAGCAAGTATTGTTATTGCTTTTGCCGAACCTATGCCCTTGAATGAGCACAGGTCTTCTATAGAGCATTTCCCCAATCTGTTCAGGCTGTTCTCATAGCGGTCGAGTATCTTTCTCATAAGTTCTACAGCCGATTCGTTTTTGCTTCCCGAACCTATAAGTATGGCCAGTAGTTCGGCGTTCGACAAGGCGGAAGCTCCGTGCATCATCATTTTTTCTCTCGGGCGGTCTTCTTCTGCCCATTTGTTTATTGATAGTTTTTCTGTCATTTATAAAAGTTTTTTTCAAATGCAGAGAATTGGTCTTTGCCAAGGATACACCTTTTCCACCATGCTATGATGAAGCCCGAACCATACCCTGTCAATTGGATAAACGATGAAATGATAGAAAATGCCCCTATTTTTATACATTTATTTTTTATTGCAGAATCGGAAAATATTAACAAAGAGAATACAGCCAGTGGCATTATGCTTGCAGATATTGTATACAATGCCCATTTTTCTACGATGTATTTGCTGTTTGCATCGTTGCTGAAGTGAGAGAATACATACATCATGCAGCCTACGGCAGCTGCCAGTATCAGAACAATCATTCCGGCGGTGAATATGGCTGGAAGCATGTGTACGGGCTTCAGCGAATCGGGGTATTTCTTGTAGAGGTTGATACGTGCTATGCCCGAATTGTACACTTGCTTGAAGAATTTCTTCATGTCGGTTCTTCTCTTATGCCAAACCCATGCTTCAGGAAACAGCCTGCATGAATATCCGCCTTTGAATATTCTTATGCTGAAGTCTATGTCTTCGCCAAATCTCATATCAGAGAATCCGCCCAGCGACATATATACATTGCGGCGCACTCCCATATTGAAACTTCTGGGATAGAATTTGTCCATCTTTTTTTCCCCTCCTCGTATTCCTCCAGTAGTGAAAAATGAAGTCATAGAGTAGTTTATGGCCTTTTGTATGTCGGTAAACGAATGATGTGCCTTGTCGGGACCTCCGAATGCATCGGATGTAGATTCTTTCAGTTCTTGTTCTATCGAATTGAAATATACTGGAGGTACTATGCAGTCAGAGTCGAGTATTATAAGATATTCTCCGCTACTCCTTTCGGCACCGTAATTTCGGGTTTGTCCAGGTCCGGAGTTTGGTTTTGAGAAATATTTTATATCAAGCCTGTCCTTGAATATCTCTATGATATCATTGCATGGAAGTGTAGAACCATCTTCCACAATTATTACTTCAAAATCC
Organism: Phocaeicola sp.; assembly: GCA_020026175.1. Classification (GTDB taxonomy): domain Bacteria; phylum Bacteroidota; class Bacteroidia; order Bacteroidales; family Bacteroidaceae; genus Phocaeicola. The sequence goes on from JAHHQV010000042.1 coordinate 1,729, forward strand.
TTGAAGTGTTGTTCCGTAAGGCTTTCCAAAAGTTCTTTCACTTCGTCCGGGCGATTGTAGACCGGAACTATAACAGAGTATCTCATATCGTAGCTATAATAGTTTGCTGCAAACATAACTAAAAAAAACGATAAAAATATATCACCTGTTAGTGGAATTTCATTTGTATATTCCGCTAACAGGTGTTATTTGTTGTAAGTGTTTTTTTATCCCTACTATATTAATACTTGTTTTTTGATTTGTTTCTGCCTTGCCTTGCGTATTCTAAGTATTAAATATGAACCATATAAAGTAACCAAAATAACCATGTTGAATATTCTGTATGCAGGTTGTGAAACCTCATAGCTGGAAAACGAAAAAGGTTCTGGTCTGTATGTCCACCCACGTGATTCATAAAGAGCCTTCTTTTCGGCTATTTCAGTTTCTTTTGCTTTTTGCTTTGCTATTAGTTCAATTTGGGCTTTTTCTGTTTTCATATAGGCATTATGGTTTATAAAGCTGCTTAAATGTAAACCAAAAGATTGAATAAATAATAAAGCGTAAAGAGGATAAGCAAACCATTGTATTTTTTTCCATGTCCTGCGTTTTAGTTTTCTCTGAAAATAGTTGAAAGAAGTAACCCATAAGACAATGAATATGATTATTAAGAAAATACCAGCAAATAGTGCAATGTTGGAAATGAGAGTCCCAAGCATACTATAGATTCGTTCACCTCTTTCTGCCATATACTCATCATGGTTTGCAAAGAAATCCCATGAATTTGGAAAAGTATAAAACACCCTCTTTATTCCATGAGCCAATACTGGAAATCCTACAATAATAGATAAATGTTTTCGGATACTTTTTAATCTTGCAACATAAGGGTTTTTTGCACTCAATGCTCCTATGAACATTATTATAAAAATCATAGGGTGAATGAAATATTTGGCATGTAGTAGTTCATCACCAACAATTTTGTCCATAAGTGGAAGTGATGTAATACTCCATTCACTTTGGATTTCAAATCCGCAAAGCTTTAATATCATTGGCATAGCATAACCTGCACTTAATATTCCGAAAACCCAATAGTAGGTGTTTTCGTGTCTTCTTATATTTTTAGATAGAATTATTGCCAATGTTGTATATACAATGAGGGAAATGAGAAAAGGGCTAAGTCTGAACATAAAGTCCAAAAAATCCAAAAAAGTCTGTATCATCTTATTATCGTTTATTAGAAAATGCCATAATAGCTTGCTTCACCGCCCAATGCTTCTAAAGTGGCTCCTTTAGTAAAGCCGTCAGGACTTTTGCTGCTTATATCAAAAATATATACATAACCGGAGTTCTCAAAGTTGGTTCTGGCCATATATAATTTTCCGTCTACCATTTTTGCTGCCTGGGTATAGTATGAATCCTTCAAATCTTCTTTTATATTCATTACAACTACAGACTTGTCTTTTAAGTCAATTCTTGCAACTCCTCCTTTGGAAATTCTTGAATCTTCTTCTGGTTTGGAACATTCATACAGACAATAGCCAACACCATTGCCGACATGGAACCATCCTCTTAGATTGAATTTTTTACCTGCTGCGTCAGAATCTTGTTTCATCACTTCATCTTTAATGTTGAAAACAAAAGAATTGTCATAATCACCGTTTTGTAATTTCATCATTAACCCCCCATTTGAAACCTGATATGCAGCTCCATCATATACATGGATTATAGGACAATGCTCACCTGCTGTAGAGCCTCTGCCTTCTTTATGGGTTATAATTTTAGGATTTGTCAATGACGGGTAGTCCAAAACCAATGTTGATGCCTTGTGGCTTTCGTATCGATCCCATCCTTTTTCTGTTTTTGTAGGATCTTCCGGGTCTCTCTTGAAAATTCTGAGACCATAGTAAATCTTGTCTCCGACTATTGCAGGAAAGTCAAGCTGGTTGACTTCTATGAATTGGTCTACAAATAAATCCTTGTTGTCGGTAGGGATAATAACTTCTACTGCTTTTGATGGAAGACTGAAGTTCTTGAGATCCATCATCATGATCTTTGCCGTTGAAACTATTTTAAAATCTTCAGGTTTTGTACCAGACGTTTTCTTTGACATGTTATGAAGAGAAGCAGTTTCTTCATTGATGCCTCTAAATCTTGCCCAGGCGTAACCTATTGCAGGAAGTGCGTCTAGTCTCTTTACTTCGGTGTAGAAATCTGGTGCTTTACTCAATATATATTTTGACATAGTTCCCTTTCCATATCCAAACATATATAAAGTCTTTCCATCGTTTGTAGCACATGTTGTTGGACTAATAGTGAGTTCTTGTCCTACCTTAGGTCCTATATTACCTGTTGTCAAGTCATTATGTGCCTGTAAATACCTTGTACCATCTATATTGGTAAGTACGTTGAAGTATACATCCTTCAATCCGTTTTCATTATTGTTTGTGTTGCTGGATTCTTCTTTTTCGCAACTTACAAAAGCTGCCGCCACTATTATCATAGATAATAATTTGTTGATAGTGTTTTTTCTCATTTTTCTGTAATTTGTTTTTGTTTATTTATTATATAAGCATCTCTTTTAAGTGATGACTTTTTATTGTTTATAATATCTGATACGTTAGTTTTGCAAAGAAAGCCCTTCCGGGTTTTTGCAAGGCCCAATTGTCAAATACTTGTTTGTCAAAAAGATTCTTTACATCAAAAGCCAAACTGATTTTTCTCTTTGGAAACATATAGACAATCCCTGCATCATGTACTAACTGCATTGGTATGACTGCCTTACCCGTACTTCCAAGGCTTTCCCAATTTAGGAAAAACTCGTGAACATAGCCCAAATTATAGTTTATGCTCAGCAATGCATCCTTTTGGAACAAATCTTTCTTCTGCCACATCACATTAATATTTGAGGTCAGGTATGGCATATTGCGGAGACGGTTTCTGTATTGAATGTACTCAACCCCCATTTTATCATAACGCTGATTGAATCTGGCATCTAAGTATGAAAAGGAGGTACTTATGAAAAGCTGCTGATTATAGATGTATTTTAAATCTATATCAATCCCCTTACTCTTTATTCTCCCTATATTTTCATATGCATATGTTGCGTCATCCGGACTTAATACTGCTCTATGTATCATGTCTGTTACATTTCTATAAAACAAGTTGACATCATAATTTAAATAATGAATTTTGTCAAGTGTGATTTCACCAAATAGTCCGAAGTTGATATTTGCACTCTTTTCGGAACGTAAATCGTAGGCTGTTTCAATATTCTCTGTAGTATTTCCTAATAATTCGCTGCTTTCGGGTAATCTTATAGCTTTCTCGGCAGAAAGACTGATTCGTAAGGCTGGAAATACTTCATATGATACAGCTCCGCCAAAACCTTGATCTGACAGGCTTTTCTCTATGTGGTTGACCTTGAACGTTTCACTGTCTTTGTCATATACAGGATCGGCAAGTTTCACTTTCTGATGATATACTTTATAGAAAACAGAACTCCTAAGTTTGTCCTTAAACAATCTGTTTTCATAAGCAAAACTATATATGTTCTTAGTAAGGTAACGTGTTTCTGTCAGTTTCTGTTCCATTTCAGGCATATAAGAATCTTTTATATCTCGCGAAAAACGATTGTAGAGCATGTTTGCAGAAATGCTATGATTTGGCAAAAGTCGATAGATTACATTGTAGCGACCTGATATGTTGTCTTCTATGTTCATTGCATCAGTCTTACGTTCTGATGCTTCTCCTCCTTCTCCATTCCCCCATTTTCTTAATACTGTAACAGACTGTCCATCATGATTTTCTGTTATGGTTTCTATTTCACCCAGCCAGTTGTACATGTAAGGGATTGTATCGATAACTTGTCTGTTGCCATGTGAATAGGATGTGAAGACAGAAAGATCAACATTCTTTAAAATATTGGCCTTAGAGTATCGTAGGTTTACCATTTTTGTTTCTTGTTTTGAGTGACGATTCCCATAAACAATTTTGGGAGAGGCTCCATGTTGTATTTCTTTTTTCATCTTTGAGTAAAGAGCACCTACCAAAAGTTCGTCAGCCCATTTCTTGTTCTTGATTCCTGCTGTAACATTTACTCCTCCTGAAGCGTATGCGTCATGAAAACGTTTTGCTACAATCTTTTTCATTTCATAGTTCTCGTCGGTTATTCTTATATCATCACCCCAAACTTTATAATTATTGTCAGAGTAATTGAAAAAAGCGGAGCCTCCAATTGTAAAACCTTTTTTGTTGGAGTAATCGCCTGTCAAATCCCATTTATGTGTATTGAACGAACCGTATGAATATGAAGTCGCAAGATTGTTTTTAAGCCCTTGTTTAAGTACCACATTTACTGCACCTCCTAACGCATCTTCTGATAATGCTGCCGGGACAACGCCTTTATAAATCTCTATACGCTCAATCATAGACGGAGGTATTGAACTTAGTGAAAAAGATGAACCATAATCTCTCATAGGTATCCCATCGATAAATATACGAATAGAGTTTCCAGATAAACCATTGATATTGAACTGCGTACTTGAACCGACACCGCCGTCTTGACGCATGGTAATACCAGATGCTCTGTCTAGTAAATCGACAGATTCAATAGTTTGCAGTTTTATGTCTTTGGTATTTACCAGACCTACTGTATATCCTTTTTCTTTTGTTATTTGTCCTTTTGATGCTCCAACAACCACTACCTCATCTATTTCATATGCAGAGGGACTAAGTTCTATTTTAAAATTACGGGTTTCGTCATTATTTATTTTTATATCCATTAAATGAGTTTCATATCCGATAAATGATACAACCAATTGATGATTGCCTTTGGGCATTTCAATAGAAAAATTACCTTTTTCGTCGGTTAGAACTCCTCTTGATGTCCCTTTTATATATACAGAGGCAAAAGATATAGCCTCTTTGTTGTCTTTGGATACAACAGAACCATATATTGTTATATTCTTATGCTTGTTCTCGCTGTCAAAATAATCAGATTTTATATTTTCTATACTTTTTTTTGCCAATATTGGAGATGATAGAAAAATTAATCCAATAGAAACTATCGCAATGCTGTTTATTCTCATCATTGTTTAAGATTTTGTTTAATGTGATTTGAAATTTGTTATGGAACAATAATCGTTTTAAAATGGATTATGAAGCAGATGAATGTTTTAAATAAGACAATTGCTTTTTGATTATTGAGTTGCAAAATTAAATGTTGCTTAAAGGATTTGCAATACCTAATTGTAGGTATTTGTGAAAAAATAAACAGAATTTCTGTATCTCTTGAGGTTTGTAATGTAAAAAAAACTAAGATTTAAAGCTGTTTTGTTTTATATTGTATTATTTTTGTAGGCTCATATTATAAAATGATGAAAAAAAAAATTAAGTATATCGTGTTGTCGGTATTGGCTTTATGCATTGGGTTGAAGGCATATTGTAATGTCAATATTTTGGAATCGGATAGTATAATTAATGAATATATACCTTCAGACTCTGTCTTTGCTCAATATCTCCATTCCAGAAATATTCCTATTTACAACAACAATGAGATAAAGCTCCTTCCTTGTGGAAAGGTTAAGTTTGAAAACCTGTTTGATGCTATCAGAAAGGCCAGACATCATATCCATCTTGAATATTTCAATTTCAGAAATGACTCCATAGGAAGGGAAATCTTCACATTATTGGCAGAAAAAGCCAAGGAAGGAGTTAAGGTAAGGGCTATGTTTGATGATTTCGGTAATTTCTCTAACAACAGACCACTCAGGAAAGAACATCTTAAGATGTTGAACGACAGGGGTGTTGAGATTATAAGGTTCGACCCGCTGAAATTTCCTTATGTCAATCACATATTTGGCAGGGACCATCAAAAGATAGTTGTGATTGACGGAGAGAAAGGCTTTACCGGTGGAATGAATATTGCAGATTATTACATTAAAGGACTTGAAAAAGTAGGCGCATGGAGAGATATGCATATGTGTATAGAGGGACCTGCAGTGACAGGTCTGCAAAAAGCTTTCCTTGATACATGGAACAAGGAGACAAAACAAGAAGTAGGAGGCGACGTGTATTTCCCATATGGCGAAGACAGTGTTTATTCTCCTAAGCAACTTGGTAAACAAATTGCTATAGTACAGAGGGTTCCTCATAAGACGCCTGATGCAATAAGAAGGGCTTATGTTGAGGCTATAGATGCTGCCGAACGTCATATCAGAATAGTCACTCCTTATTTTACTCCTACACGCTCGCTGCGAAAAGCCATTTATCGTGCTCTGAAGCGAGGAGTAAGAGTAGAGATCATGATTTCGGAAAAATCAGATATCCCAATCAGTCCGGACGGTGGATTTTATTTTGCAAACAGATTCCGCAAGGCCGGTGCTCATGTCTATATTTATAAAGGAGGTTTTCATCATACTAAAGTAATGACCGTCGATGACAGGTTCTGCACTGTAGGCAGTGCTAATCTTAACAGCCGTAGTATGAGAGCAGATTATGAAATCAATTCTTTCATCATGGATTTGCAGGTTACATACGAATTGGATGAGATATATAAAGATGACAAGAGGCATAGCGAGCGTATGACTAAAGAGTACTACAAGCATAGAGGTGCTTGGAGGAACTTTGTGGGATTTATTGCCCGACTTCTTACTCCAGTAATTTAGGTTGTGTATTGTAAATATGTTTCTTTGATATATCTTGATGTCTTTTTGTCATTTTGACAATTTTACATGTCTGATTTCTGGTATTTCAAACCATAGACAAGTATTGTTCGTAGAAAACGGAAAATCACGTATAATTATAAACAGGGAATGTCATATTATATGGCTTTCCTTGTTACAATATGTTGTCTTGTAGGTCTTATACCTATCTTTATGTTGGTAAAAAGTTTTGAATCTCTATCTGATTGATAATCCTTAGTTTTGTGCCGTATGGTTGATAGTAGAAAAAAACAAGGACAAATCTGTACATTCTTGACAATGTGAATACGTTTATATTATAATCTCAGGTCGTTATAGTAAGAATGTAGGAGCGTTTTGAATTAAACCTTGGGTTGTTTTTGTATTTTTCTATCTACTTGTAATGTTAATTTTAGAGAGATATTTCACATATCATGCCTTTAAAGATGTCTTTTAGTCTGTTTATACCTCTGTTTATTTTAACACATCAATCCTATAATGGTAAAAATGTACTTTTGTTGTGATTGCTGTAATTCCGGAAATTGTGACTTTTTGATAGTTATAGCCAAAGAATTGATAGCGTTTTCTTAATGTTGAGTCGATTGCTTTAGATAAAATAGTATCGAATAGCTGTAACACTAAGTTAAGTAAATCTTAAGATATAACAAAGTACTGGGCAGTATATTATTCCTCAGTACTTTGATGTTTAAAATATGTTGAATCAGGGAGACTGTTATTTTACACTAAATGTACCAACCGGGATAGTAGTTGATGTAATGATGTTCATATAAAAAATACCATATTCTCCTTTCTCTACTTCTTCAGCAGGTATAGTAAGGAGGTATGACTGTTCTCCATATTTATGCCCGATAAAGTTCAGGAATCCGCTCTTGGATGCTTCATCCGAACTAAGGAAAGAGGAGTCAAATTCAATCCACTGAATGCGTCTCTCTTTCTTATTTGTATTGAATTTTACGATACGATATATACCTAATGGATCTTCCTCATTGCTCTCTGCTTTTATTAACAAACGAATGTCACCATCGTTCTTTTCATAACTATAAGAAGATGATTTTCCCCTAAATATGATATCCATACCAGAAGAACCCGCCAATGCACTTGCTGAATTGGCAAGACTGCCTACACTTGAAGCTGTAGATGCTACTTGAATACCTGTCAGGACACCATCTACACTACCGACATTGGCACCTATAACAGCACCTAGACCACTTGCGGAACTTGCTACATTGGCTACTTTCCCTATCTTGCTTAGTAAGCTTTTGGTTTTATTCTCATGTTTGCCGATAATACCGTTCTCTTTGGGCAGAGTATCGTAGGTACTATCACTGGTAAGTATACAGTAACTATTGATAAATTCTGGTTCTGAAAAATGTAAATCCTGAGAATAGGCAAGTGTAACACTGAAAAACGAACATACAGAAACAAACAGTTTTTTCATTTTATTTGATAGTTGACATATAGTTCTTCAGCTTCCAAAAGAACCGTAATTAATATTTAATGGCGGGAGCTGTATATTAATCTTGGAATATCCTGACAGATTAACCTATCACCACATTCTATTTTTTCGAATCGCAAAAATAGTAAAAAAATAAAATCCTTTGTGTTATTATGCCAAAAAGATAGAAACCGTAAGGAAAGGAGCAATATAAGGAACAAGGACTGGAAGAAAGTCCACACCTGGAAACAGTATTTCACATGTTCAGGAAGTCAAACAGGCTGTCGAGAATGGTATTCTAGATAAAACTATGCTACATCGTGTTTTACAACATTGTTGTAAATTGTAAATATGTTGAATTTTGATTTGCTTTTGTTGCAGCGTTTGCCGTCACAGCAGGTTATTGCATGTATACATCACAACAGAAAAGCAAATTGTCTTCACCAGCCTCGTCACTGATAAAGTCTCTTGTACAATCTAATTTATTTTACGAGGTAAAATTGTAGTAACACTTTATTCTTTTTGTGTTTCATGATAGTTCGTTTGGAGTATAACTGATTTGTGATATATGTATTGCAATAAAAACTATAATCAGTGAATATCATTTCAAATAAATGCTTACCTTTGGAATCTCAAATTGTTGCGTAGTTAAGCATATCGAAATCACGTTTTTAATAAATACAGGTATATGAAAGCCAACATCAGTACTGACATAGATACATTAGCTTTGAGTAATGGCAGCGTAAAAGAGTTTGACAGACTTTATGCTTCTTTCTATCCCAAGGTGAAGTCATTTCTAATCGGGATGTTGGGAAATGTAGACGATGCTGAAGATTTGGCTCAAGATACTTTCGTTAATTTATGGAAAGGAAGAAAATCATTGTCAGATGTACACAATCTCAATGCCTATGTCTATCAGTCGGTAAAACATGTTTTATATTCATTTATCAGCAAGAGAAAAGAAATATTCAATACAGATATAGAAGTGGCGTATGATATGCCTTCGTCAGAAGATGCAGGATGTATGGTGTATATAGACGAACTTCAAACGTTAATCGATCATGTTGTCAATGAAATGCCTCCACAGCGCAAGCTCGTCTTCTCTATGAGCAGGACTGAGGGGATGGGTATAGAGGAGATAAGTGAAAAATTGGGTATAAGCAAGCGTACTGTAGAGACCCATATCTCTACTGCACTCTCCACTTTAAGGAAAGCTGTATCTACGTTAGTGGTATTATTGTTTTGTTAATATATCTTAAATAAGAATTTTCTTTTACGTGTTTTCTCAATATAATGCATCTATCATTAAAAGAGAAATACAATGGACAAACATAAAATCTATCATTTAATCCGAAATTTGAGCGATGGCCTTGTAAATAAAGACTATCGTGGCAAACTGCTTCGTTGGCTTGTAAACGATAAAGATGCAGCAGAAAAAGATGCAGCCTTGTTTCGTTTGTGGAATGAAACGGATGGAAGTGCTGTGTCTCAATCAGAAACATTGCAGTCTTTGTCCGAAGTGAAGTCCAGATTGGGAATGGATAAAGAACATCATCAAATAAAATACAGTATCATGTCTGGTTTCATGAAGTGTGCAGCCGTTATTTTGTTGCCGTTGCTTTCAGGTGTTTCAGTTTGGCTGTATATGGATACAAAAACTACCAAAAGCATTGATATGTTAGAATGTTTTGTTCCTAATGGGGAACAGAAGGAGATAGTGTTGTCCGATGGAACCAATGTAAAGTTAAATTCAGGTTCTTTATTCATATATCCTGCCAAGTTTGAAAAAGATTCACGTAAAGTATATCTTACAGGTGAAGCTTTTTTTGATGTCGCCCATAATGAAAAACAACCTTTTACGGTGCATACTGGTCGTTTGGATATCGAGGTGCTTGGAACAAAATTCAATGTTGAAGCTTATTCTGACGATCCTGAAATAACCACGACTCTGAAGCAGGGGAAGGTGAAACTTTCATCTACATCACACCCCGAACAAGGCAGTATAGTGATGAGACCGGACGAACAGGTGATATATAATGTGAAAAGTGGAAAAATGCAACTGTCGGCAGTTCATGCAGAAGACTATTCATCATGGGTAGGTGGAGATATGCGCTTTATAGAGCGTCCGTTGTCGGAAGTGATGAAAGTGATAGGCCGTAAATATGATGTATCATTCAGATATGACGATAAGATAAATCTCGGAGAACTGTATACAATAGTATTCAGGGAAAAGGAAACAATAGAACAGGTAATGAAAGTGATGAAATCTCTCATTGGCAATGGGATGGAATATTCCATCAATGAAGATTCTGTTTACTTGTATCTGGAAAAGAAAGGAGGCGGCATGAAATAAAAAGAATATCGGGAAGAGCCTTCCACAACACCTTCCCGACATTTGAAATGATAAAGTTTAGTTATAGTTCATTCATGAAGTGGACTTATGACCAATGATACATAAATTAATACATAAATGAATCTAATACAATATAATGCGCAAAGATATGAATTTTGATTATAAAAAGACACTTTGTAAGTCTATAAAAAATGCAAAAGTTTTAGCATTCTCGTCTCTTTTTGTCATAGCAGGCGAGGCTTTTGCCCAACAACAGATGGTGAATATACCACAGCAACGGTTAACTTTAAAGGAGTTATTCAAACAGATAGAAAAACAGACACAGCTTTCAATAGGTTATAATCATAGTAAAATAAGCAAAACAATAGAAAAAAAAGTCGAGGTTTCCAGCGGAAATGTGAAAAGCATATTGGATAAGGCTCTTGACGGTACCGGTCTTACTTATAGTTTCGATGGGAATCATGTAGTAATAACTCCAAAGAATGTAATTCCCTCTGCCATAGGAGAAAAGAAGGAGATAAGAGGAAGTATCTTAGATGCAAAGGGAGAGCCTGTCATCGGTGCCACAGTACTGGAGAAAGGCACCACTAATGGAACTATCACTGATTATGATGGATATTTTGTGTTGCAGGCTCATGAAGGTGGAAGCATTGAGGTCTCCTATATTGGTTATCAGACACAGCTGCTCACAGCTGTGTCTGGTAAAACGATGTCGGTAATATTGAAAGAGGATACAGAGGTACTGGACGAGGTTGTGGTAGTAGGGTATGGAACAACAACGAAACGTGCAATGGTAGCATCTGTATCATCTGTAAAAACAGAAGAATTAGGTAATTTGCCTGTTTCTAATATAACTCAAGGAATGGCTGGTAGAGCAGCTGGATTAATTGTTCAGGGTGCTGGCGGTGGTATTAATAAAGTTCCTACAATTAGTATTAGAGGTGGAGGTACCCCTTTGGTTGTTATAGATGGAGTAATACGTAATTATGATGACTTCTATTTGCTCTCTCCTGATGATATAGAATCAATGTCTGTATTGAAGGATGCTTCAGCAACGGCTGTTTATGGTTCCCGTGCGGCAGATGGCATTCTTCAGGTTACAACGAAGAAAGGGAAAGAAGGTAAACCACATATTGATTATACGTTTAATTTTAGTTTGTCATCTCCTGCCAATTGGCCAAAACCGATGAATACATGGGAAAGGGCAGAATATGCTAATATAGCTAAACGAAATGATGGTTTGCCTGATTCATTTAGTGAAGATAGAATCCAAAAGATGAAAGATGGAAGTGATCCTTTGCAGAATAATAATACAAGTTGGCGTGATCTTGTATTAAAGAAGGCTGCACCACAGTCTAAGCATTCAGTTGTTATAAGCGGAGGTTCTGAAATAAATAATTATTATTTGAGTTTGGGATACATTAATCAAGGCTCTCTGTATAAGTCTGATAATTATAATATGGATAGAACTAACTTTAGACTTAGTGAGAGTGCCCTGATAAAAAGTATAGGTTTGAAAGTGACAGGTACATTGGATGGGTATGTACAGATTATCAAGCATCCAAAATCTTCTACAGCAAGTGATCCTGGGGGAGTCTTTTCACACATACAGAATATATCTCCTTTGGTTCCAGGTTATAATAAATTTGGTTTGCCTTATAATTATAACAACAACCCTGTTCTTGATTTGGCTAAAGATGCAGGATATTCAAATCAAGATAAAAAATTGATAAATGGGAACTTGAATTTAGAATGGGATTTCCCTTGGGTAGAAGGTTTAAGGTTTCGTGCTACAGGGAATTATCGTTATGCCATGAATGCAACAAAAGACTGGATGAAAGATGCTAATAAGTATAACTGGGATTCACAAACTCCTATTCAGTCTTCTTTACCTTCTTTATCAAATACTACTAATTATGGCCATACTTATACATTGCAGTTTTTTGCCAATTATGATAAAACTATAGGGAAACATAGCGCATCTTTTTTGGTAGGATATGAACAAACTTACGGTTTTTCAAGCACTTATTGGGCTTCACGTGAGCAGTATAAATTTCCTATTGATCAAATAGAGGCCGGCCCCTCAGGAACCATGAAGAATGGAGGTGGAGAAAGTGAAAGCGGAAGAGCAGGTTGGATAGGACAAGTAAAGTATAATTATGACAACAAATACTTTCTAGAAGGTAGTATTCGTTATGATGGTTCTGACAATTTCCCCAAAAACAGACGTTGGGGAGCTTTTTATTCAGCGTCATTAGGATGGAGTATTGCGGATGAGGCTTTTATGCGTTCAGTGGTTGAAAAGAATATTTTTAATCAGTTGAAAGTACGTGCCTCATATGGTCAAGTAGGACTTGATAACTGGGGTAGCCCTTTTGGTATAGGACGTTTTGAGTATTTGACTTCTTATGATTTGGATAACAAAGCATGGGTTGTAAATGGAAATTATGTTCCCGGCTTTTCAGAAGGGAATATACCATCTCCTGATATTACATGGTTTACAACTGATCAGTTTGATGTAGGTGTAGATTTTTCTTCTTTACAGAATCGTCTATATGGCTCATTAGACTATTTTTATTATAAGACAAAAGGTTTTTTATATGCTCCCAATCCAACAGATGTTGGTTATACAGATCCTTTGGGTATGTCTTTGCCTAGAATTAAAACTGATGGTGAACATCGGAGAGCAGGTTTTGATTTCACTTTAGGTTGGAGAGATAACATAGAAGACTTCTCTTATGATGTATCAATGAACTTTACAAAATTTGATCAGTTGTGGGCTGAAAATCCTTCAGAATCGATAAGTGATATAATGAATCCTTATAAGCGTTCAACGCAGCAGAAAGGTTATTATGGTAGTTTATATCATTGTGAAGGATTTTATAATAGCGCTCAAGATGTTTATAATAGCGTAAAACGGTTGGGCTCGGTAAATCTTACTGCAGGTGACTTAAAGTACAATGATTTTAATGGTGATGGAAAAATTGATGGAGCTGACCAAATTAGACTTGGAAAAAGTAGCTTCCCAAGAGGAAATTATGGTATTAATATAAAGTTAAAATATAAAGGTTTCTTTTTTAGTACACTTTTCCAGGGGGCTACACGGTTTGACATGTTTTTGGATGGAACGGCAAGAATGCAAGGAAACCAGACTTCTGAATTGCCTGTTATTTATGATTATCAAACAGATTTTTGGACACCGGATAATAGGGATGCAAAATATCCTCGTTTGATGTCAAGTATAGGGCTAAACGGTCAGAACAACTATGTTTCAAGTGATTTTTGGTTGATAAATGGTGCTTATTTTAGAATGAAAGATTTTCAATTAGGGTATGATTTTAAGTATTCACTGTTAAAAAGTACACCTTGGCTCTCTAAAGCAATGCTGGCGGTCTCAGGGCAGAATTTATGGACAATTTCGGAAGCAAGTAAATATGGGCTAGACCCTGAAAATGCAAGTACTCAACATTATGCATATCCAAATGAAAGAGTTTTTGCACTTAGTTTAAACATAGGCTTTTAAAAAATGAATATTATGAAAAGAAATAGAATAAAATCTTTATGGTTAGGGATAGGAACTCTAGCCTTATTGTCATCATGTAATACTATGGATACAAAACCTTTTGAGAGTTATGACGAAGAATTGGTTTGGGGAAATTACCAGACAGCAGATGCTTTTGTAGTAAAGACTTATCAAAATACTGTAGAATATTTTTGTGGCAATAGTGCGATATGGGAAAATAGAACCCCTAATGGTGCTTATTGTGATCAAGTAAGTGGAGATGGTATTGATTTTACAGCTACAGAGACGGGGATTGACTCTTATACCAATCATGGGTTTGGACGTTTTGACGAACAACGTAAGTGTAATAAAATTATAGAGATGGCAATGAAATCAAAATCTTTTTCAGAAGATGAAAAGGACAGATTGTTGGGTGAAGGGTATTTCTTGCGTGCTATTCTCTATTTTGATATGACTCGTAAAATGGGGCGTTTTGTTCCTATAACAAAAGTTTTAGGAGTGGATGACAAAGAAGATTTTAAAACTCCATTAACTTCGAGTGAATCAGAAAGTTATAAATTGATTATGGACGACATAAATAAGTCTATTGATTTATTGCCTGAGACTTCTCATATTTCACGAGTGAATAAATACACAGCTATTGCTTTTCGTTCAAGAATAGCATTACAGGCATACGCATATACTAAAGATGATAGTTATTTGGATATTGTAATATCATCGGCCAATGAAGTGATTAATTCAGGTAAATATTCTTTGACTAACGATTATGGCTCTATGTTTAATAATGTTGATCCTGAAAGCAGTGAAATCATAATGGGAAGGTATTATCTTGCTGCAGATGCAAGAGTGGGATGGTTTCATGAAGAGATTGAGGCAACTCCTAATTTACCAGTGGACGATTTAAAAGCTGGTAGTAAAGATGGCGCTTCTTCTTTCAATCCAGGACAGACTTTTAATGGTTGGGCTTGTTATTTTCCTACACAAGATTTAGTTGATCAATATTTAGTGATAGATGAGAAAACAGGTGTGGCGGTACCTTGGTATGAATCTTCTCAGATAAGAAATAATGTAGATTTTTTACCTACAGATAATCTGTCAGAAGGTTGTATTGAAACGTTTATGCGATATGATGGAGGTTTACGGCATATTCCTACTATAATAGATTTAAAATCTGGTAGAACTGATTATGATAATGTTTTATATAATATGAGTGTAAAACCTGGCTGTAATAGGGATATCTCTGATTTGATGTATTTAAATAGAGATAAAAGAATGGATGCAACAATAATAAGAGACAAGACCTTTCATTGTAAAGAATATATGGAGATGAATATGGGAGGTTCTGCTTCTCAAGGAGTTAGGACAAAAGAAGATGGAGGATGGTATACTACTGCCACTGGATACTATTGGAGGAAATATTTGGTTCCAGTAGAACCACAGATAGAGTCGGCTGCACCTCTTGATTTTCATTATGTTATTATCCGTTTAGGCGAGATGTATATGAATCTTGCAGAGGCTTATTTATATAAAGGTATGATAGCTGAGGCTGTAAATAGTTTGAATAAGACACGTACAGTACATGGTGGACTTCCAGAGTCGAGATCTTCATCAGCAGAGGAAGCATGGGAAGACTATATTCGTGAGAGACGTGTGGAAATGGCCTATGAAGAGGCTGATATATATTTTAGCTATTTACGTTGGGGAAAATATGGTTCATATGCAAACGAAGGTAGAAAAGGTGGAGATGTTATTGTAGGACTAAATGCTCCGGTTCATAAGATAAGTATTACGAGTGATAGGAAGAAGGCTATTGTTAATCAATTGAATTTATTGAATAGTTGGAGTCGTAAGTTTACGGTAAAACGTTATTTATTTCCAATTCCTCAGGGGGAAATAGATAAGCGTTCTGCTGCTGGTATAATTGATAAACAGAATAAAGGTTGGTAATTTAAATCAGATGTAATTATGAAAAAATATATTTCTAATATTTTATTGATGTTATTTTCTATATTTTTGTCTTCTTGCTTGGATGGTAATTTAGAAGAACTGCCTGAATATGATGATGCTGATATAACATCTGTAAGTACAGTACAATATCGTTATATAACAGATGAAAAACATCCTGCTTCGGGTGAAAATGTAGTAAAGGAAGTAGAATTGCATTATAATGCAGATATTGATGCAGTAAATAGAACTGTTAAAATTGATGTATCAGTACCTATAGAAGTCTCTGAGGATATTTCAAAAAACATATCCAAAAAGAACCTTCTCGTTGCTGTTAGTATTTCAACAGCAGCAAGATTGTTTCCTGTAGGAAATTCCCCAAAACTTGGTGTTCCTGGCGATTGGACAAAAACTAATATTTATACTATAATGTCTGCGTCAGGTATTAAGAAAGATTGGAAAATAGAGATTGTTAGTTTGAAAAAGTAGAGAAATAGGTTCTTTATTGGTAAAACATTATGAGAAAAATTGTTTTTGTTTTGTTGAGTTTTTGCCTTGTTTTAAATACATTTGGCAGGCAACGTGAAATAACAGTGTTACAATGGAATATTTGGCAGGAGGGAACAATGGTTGAAGGAGGGTTTGATGCTATTGTAGATGAAGTGGCTCGCCTTAAACCGGATTTTGTTACTTTCAGCGAAGTAAGGAATTATAATAATACTCGTTTTTGTGACCGTATTACAGATGCCTTAAAGGATAGATATAATGAGACATACTATTCGTTTAAGAGTGATGATACAGGCTTGTTGAGTAGGTATCCAATTAAAGATTCTACCACAGTCTTTCCTTTGAATAATGATCATGGAAGTATTTACCGTCTGGTGTCATCAATAGAAGGACAGGAGTTTGCTGTTTATACTTCTCATCTTGATTACTTGACAGATGCATATTATAATGTCAGAGGTTATCATGGTTCTACATGGCAGGAAATTCCTATACCTACAAGTGTTGCCGAAGTCCTTACTTTTAATGATGCTTCTTTGAGAGACGATGCTATAAGAAGTTTTATAAAGGTGGCCAAGAAAGATGTAGCAGAGGGTATGATAGTGTTCTTAGGCGGTGATTTCAACGAGCCTTCTCATCTCGATTGGATTAGGGAAACAAAGGATTTGTATGATCATCATGGTTTGATAATTCCATGGACTGTCACATTGGAACTGGATAATGCCGGCTTTGTTGATGCCTACCGTGCCGTCTATCCGGATGTTATCAAGTATCCTGGATTTACATTTCCTTCGGATAACGAGTTGAAAGATGTTAATAAATTGACTTGGGCTCCAAAAGCTGATGAGAGAGACCGTATAGATTATATCTTTTATTCTCCTCATCCTTTGTTAAAAATTAAGGAAGCCAAGTTGTTTGGACCTACCAAAAGCATCGTCAGAAGCCAGCGTGTAGAGGAAACTTCTTCAGATAAGTTTATTACTCCTTTGGGGGTATGGCCTACTGACCATAAGGGGTTGTTGGTAAAGTTCAGCCTTAAGATAAAGTGATTGATTGCAAATGTGCTGTAATTAGTTGTTTTTTTAATTAAAACTATATAATGATGAAAAAACTTTTAAGCTTATTCTTGCTGTTTTCGGTTTCTGTTTCTTTTTCTTTTGCCAAGAGTACGGATTCTGTTATAAAGTTATTGCAGCGAGTTTCGAACAGAAGTGACATACCTGTTTCTTTGAAGATAACGAAGAAGGGTGACGAAAATTATTATCAGTATAAAGTGGAAAATGGAATTTTACACTTGAGGGCTTCCAGTCAGGTGGCTTTGTGTAGAGGTTTCTACGACTATGTAAAGGATAATAATTTAGGAATGTATTCATGGTCGGGCAATAACATTGATTTTCCTTCAAAATTAGAGGAACAGCCTTTGATGGATAAAGTTTCTCCCTTCAAGCATCATTATTACTTTAATGTTGTGACTTTTGGCTATTCTATGCCTTATTGGGATTGGGACCGCTGGGAGAAGGAAATAGACTGGATGGCGCTTCATGGGGTTGACATGCCTTTGGCTTTGGTGGGTTATGAAGCTATACTTGCCAGGGTGTGGAGCAAGATGGGGCTGACAGATGAAGAAATCAACTCTTATTTTGTGGGACCAGCCCATCTGCCTTGGATGCGTATGGGAAATATAAGTGGAATAGACGGTCCTTTGAATGGTGACTGGCATGCCGACCAGATAGCTTTACAGCATAAGATACTTGACCGTATGCGGTCTTTGGGTATGAAGCCTATATGTCCGGGTTTCCCAGGATTCATACCGGAGGCCTTTAAAAGAATATATCCTGACTTGAAGATTATAGAGACACATTGGGGAGGCGCTTTTCATAATTGGATGATTTCGCCGGAAGAGCCTTTGTTCTCAAAAATAGCCAAGGAGTTTATCAATGAATGGGAAAAGGAGTTCGGCAAGAACGAATATTACCTTGTAGACAGCTTTAATGAAATGGACATACCTTTCCCAGAGAAAGGGAATCCTGAAAGATATGAGATGGCTGCACACTATGGTGAGAAGGTGTATGAAAGTATCAAGTCTGCAAACCCCAAAGCTACATGGGTGATGCAGGGATGGATGTTCGGCTATCAGCGATATATATGGGATTACGAGACTCTTGGAGCTCTTGTTTCACGTGTGCCTGATGATAAGATGCTTTTGCTGGACTTGGCTGTGGACTATAATAAGCATTTTTGGCATTCGGAAGTGAACTGGGAGTTTTACAAGGGATTCTATAACAAGCTGTGGGTCTATAGTGTGATTCCTAATATGGGTGGTAAGACTGGTATGACAGGTGTCCTTGATTTTTATGCTAACGGACATCTTGAAGCTCTTTCTTCATCAAACAGAGGTCGTCTGTTGGCTCATGGCCTTGCTCCCGAAGGTATAGAGAACAATGAAGTGCTTTACGAGCTTGTTACCGATGCCGGGTGGAGCAGTAGCCGTATCGATGTTAAGGAATGGCTGGAAAAGTATTCCTTGAATAGATATGGCAAAGTCAGCGGTTCGCTCTTGAAATCGTGGGATTATCTGCTGGAGTCATGTTATGGTACATTTACAGACCATCCAAGGTTCAACTGGCAAAGAAGACCGGGAACGGTGAAGAACGGAACAATAAACATTTCGGACGATTATTTTAAAGGGCTTGAAATGTTTATACTTTCGGCTGATAGTTTAAAGGACAGTCCTTTGTTCAGAATGGACCTTGCTGAAATGACAGCCCATTATTTGGGAGGTAAAGCGGAAATACTGACAGAACAGATTGAGCAGGAGTATTTGCTGGGAGATACGCTTCAGGCTCAGTTCCTTCAGTTAAGGTTCAGGACGGTGATGCTTGGCATGGATGCATTGTTGGGCAGGCATCCGCTATTCCGATTGGACAGATGGCTTGATTTTGCGAAAAAGGCTGCCCGCTCGGACAGACAGTCGGAACAGTATCTTACAAATGCACGACGTATTGTTACTATTTGGGGCCCTCCTGTAGACGATTATTCTGCAAGGATATGGAACGGGCTGATAAAGGATTATTATCTGGAGAGATGGAATCATTATTATGAATCGAGAAATTCAGGACAGCCTTTTGACATGGCAGAATGGGAACGTTCGTGGGTAGAGGATAACTCTGACAGGAAATTGGAAAGTTCTTTTGTAGATGTAGTCTCTTTTTCGAAGTTGATGCTTAATCTTACTGAAGACATTTCAAGAAAAGATACTAAAATGGATTATCCGGGTGTTATAGGTTCTTGGAATATATCAGGAGGAGAATCACGCTCTTTCAGTTTCGATGTTTCTGCAAAGGCTCTTGTCGGGCTGAAGGGATTTGCTTTAGAAACATTAAAAGGTGAGTCTGAGATAAGTATGCTGTCTTACAGTCTTATAGCAGATGGAAAGGTCGTTGCAAAGAGCGATTCGTCTGTTGTGTCGGAAAATGGGACAGTCATGGTAGAGTTTGTATTGCCGGAAGGGGTTACATCAAACAATGGATGTACGCTTGAGGTGAAAGTAGTGTCAGGTTCAAAGGCGGCTGGTATAATCCGCTTGTTGAATGAGAAATGACCTGATTAAATAGAATAAATTATATTGAAATGATGAAAGATAGATTTTATAGGTATGTGGTTATAATATATATAACAATATTTGCCTTTTGTCCTGATTCTTATGCGGCTGCTTCCACTTCTACAGGTCTTGCTTCAGGGCATAAAGCTGGTGATATAGTGGTGGATACAATGATTCAACGTTTGTCTTTTGACCGCAAGGACTTGTTTGTTGGTATAATATCAGACGCTCAGTTTGCGGAAGAGGACAAACTGTTGTCGCCGGGACATTTTGGGTGTGTGATGAAAGGGCCTCGTCATTTTCTCAGTGCCATGAAATATTTCAAGCAGAAAGGTGCAGATATGGTTGTAATGAACGGTGATATGGTAAATGGTGGACATGAATCGGCATATAATACATATAATATGTTGCTTGATGAGGTGTATGGTAAGGAAAGAAAAGACATTCCTCCATTTATATATCCTATGGGAAACCATGAGTATTATTGTCCGGATTCGGAGAATACTTTTAAACGCCTGACAGGTTTGAAACCCGACACACATTATGTACTGAATGGTATACATTTTATTGGAGTGTCTTGCTCGGATGGACTTGGCGGATATTCAAATGAACGTTTGGCCTATTTGAAAAGACATCTGGAATTGGCTGTTATGGAGAATTCTAGTAATCCTATAATTGTCATTAGCCATATGCCATTTGATGTTGATGAGTTTTATGGAGGAAAGTATTGCTCCGCCCAATCAAAAGAAATGTATGACATACTGAAGAAATATCCGCAGGTTGTTTATTTCTGTGGTCATAGCCATTTCCCGATATTCAGTGAAAAGTCTTTCCTCCAGAGAGATTTCACTATGGTAAATACTGGAGGAATAGGCTATTTTGACTTGGACTGGAACTTGTCATCTGATGGAAAGACTTTGGATGCCGGCAAGCCTAATGAATATTTGAATCCTCATCTGATAGGGATATATGATCAGCAGGATATTTATCAGCGTGATGCTTTTAATCAGGGATGGGATATGTATATAGACTCTCAGAATGGTAAAATTGTGCTACAGCGTATGGACTATACGTTGATGCGCCCGTTTGGAAAGCCTATAGTCTTGGAAAACTTGTACAAGAAGAATTTCAACCGTACTTTGAATAGGCTATATCAACAGGCAAAAAGTCCGGTTTTCGAAAAAGGGACTTCTGTTTCTGTCAAAACGGTAAACGAAGGCTCGGTTGAAATAAGCTTTGACGCTGCTGCCGGTGATGTGGAAGTACAACACTATGTAATGGAAATGGTTTATCCTGATGGTGAAAGGAAAAAGGTGAAGTTTATGTCAAGAGGTTTTTATCTGGGATGGGATTTTCCATATAAAGAATTTGTTGTATACAATGACTGTAAGGAGAAGGGTGAATATGTTCTGTCTTTGAAGGCTATTAGCAGTCTTGGGAAGGAAAGCGGGATAATAAAGAAAAGTTTTGTTGTACGATAGTGAAAAAATGTTTTAATTATGAGAATTTTATTTTTTGGGGTTGTAATAGCAGTATTGTCTGCCGTGACAGGTTGTTCGGTAAAACCCGAACCTAAGGCCGGGCATGTTGTTATGATAGGCCTGGATGGTTGGGGAGCATATAGTGTTGATAAGGCAGATATGCCTGTAGTGAAAAATCTGATGAAGAACGGTGCTTTTACATTGGAGAAGCGCTCTGTGCTTCCATCGTCGAGCGCAGTAAACTGGGCATCAATGTATATGGGTGCAGGACCTGAAATACATGGGTATACAGAGTGGGGTTCGAAGACACCTGAACTTCCTTCGCGTGTATTGAACGGAAATGGTATTTTCCCGACAATCTTCAGCTTGATGCGTGAGGCTAATCCTGAAGCGGAGATAGGTTGTATATATGAATGGGATGGTATACACTATGTGACAGACTATAAGTCTTTGAGTTTTGAAAAGCAGATAACTGAATCCCCATGTAATCCTAATACGGCGCAATGTGCTGTTGAATATATTAAGACCAAGCGTCCGGCTTTATTGAATGTGGTTTTTGATGAACCGGATCATGTGGGACATTCAATAGGTCATGACACACCTGAATATTATGAAAAGCTTAAAGAACTGGATGGGTATATCGGTGATATTGTACAGGCTGTAAAAGATGCAGGTATGATTGATAATACAATATTTATTCTTACTGCCGACCATGGAGGTGTAAACTTGGGTCATGGGGGAAAAACAATGCTTGAAATGCAGACTCCTTTTATTATTTCAGGTAAGAATATTAGAAAAGGCATGGCTTTTACCGAAAGTATGATGCAGTTTGATGTGGCATCTACAATAGCCTATATCTTTGGTTTAGAACAGCCTCAGGCATGGATAGGACGTCCGATGATACAGGTGTTTGAATGACTTTTATTTTCTTGAGGTTATGGAATTAATTTATAGATTGATAAAAGGAATGGGATTTGCAGTTAATTGTTTGTTCCTTTTTCTGGCATGTCTTTCCTCCAGCCATTCATTTGCCAAGGACAATACGTTGCGTATTATGAGCTATAATATACGTAATGGAATAGGTATGGATAATATGTGTGATTATTCACGTACTTCTGATTTGATAAACAAATATCATCCTAATATAGTAGCTGTTCAGGAGGTGGATAGTGTTACTGGCAGGAGTAATGGTATTGATGTTCTGAATAAGATTGCTGTTGAAACAAGGCTTTATCCTGTGTTTGCTCCTGCCATCGATTTTGATGGCGGGAAATATGGTATCGGTATTCTTTGTAGGGAAAAGCCGGTTTCGTATAAAAGATATTCTTTACCTGGAAGGGAAGAAACCAGGGCTTTGCTGATGGTGGAATTTGAGAAATACGTATACTGCTGTACTCATTTGTCTCTGACGGAAGACGACCGTATGCTTTCGCTTGATGTTATAAAGGATGTGATGAAAGGAGTGTCTAAACCGTTGTTTTTGGCTGGTGACTTGAACGACCATCCCGATTCTAAGTTTATAGCAGCTTTGTGTAAGGATTTCAAGGTTTTGAATGATACTTCAAAATTTACATATCCGGCAGACAGACCCCAAGAAACGCTTGATTATATTCTTGTAAGGAAGAGTGACGGAGATGCCCTTTTGCAAGTGTCTTCTTTTGTATGTGACGAGCCTGCTGCTTCAGATCATCGTCCTGTTGTGGCTGATATTATATTTAAGTGACGTGTGTAAAGGTTTTTTATATGCTTTTCTCAATTACTGTATAGACAGTGGGGCTGTGGTTTTGTAAGGTATGAACTTTATATGTGTAATGTTTGACTTTGGAATATAAACTTGTCTGTTCAAAACTTACTAAAAGAAAATTCTCCTGACTTCGTCACTTTTTACTCTCTAGAAAACGCATCTATTGAAAATCAA
>JAHHQV010000043.1 GCA_020026175.1 Phocaeicola sp.
GAACAGACGGAAGAAACTACTACATAAAGCTGCATAAGATGAATGTGGATGCGTTCCGTCCTTTCATAAGGATTGGCGAAATAGGACGCCATCATCATGAGGAAAAGCAGAACTGGCTGTATAAGGAGTTTGTTGTGGCCAAACATAAGATAGGCTATACAAAGGCAGCACAGAATTATAATGAGGAAATCCGCACTTGGAAAATTGACGGTGCCCCCAATACCTGGTGGAGGGTAAACGGAGTGGTAACGGATGCTACAGTGCCGGGAGGCATTAATGGTCAGTACTATTATATGGGAGAAGAAAACAGTCTGGCATTCGACTATTATGAACTAGATGACAGTAAAGACAAGCATCACTGGCGTATGCCCAACCTGCGCGAGGCATCTATAATGAGCATGGTGTTTCCGGAAAGTTGGTTTGGAGGGAAAAACGTATCCATCACCTCGGGTACGCAGAGCACTAACCTAGGTCCCAAAAGTACGAAGATACCATTCTGGAATATCCGTCCGAATTCCATTGTGCGTATGTCGGACAATGAAGTAATAAATTTTTACGTTCGCGGTGTGTACGATGTGCAGTAGTCTTGTTTGTTTTGATATTCTGTCCTAAGGTATTCCTCTTGATACAATCAAAGTATCGGGAGGAATACCTTAGGGTATATAGATACAAAGCGATAAAAAAAGACGATAGAAAGCTTTTATTATATCAGCTTTCTATCGTCTTTTTTTATCGCTTGCTCTTTTGAGAGAAAGGAAACGAATTATGCTTCAGTAGATTCTTCAGTAGATACTTCAGTAGTAGATTCTTCAGATTCAGCCTTTGCAGCTTCTTCTGCAGCTTTCTTCTCAGCTACCTTCTTAGCAATTTCTTCGTTTATTTTCTTTTCAGCTTCAAGACGTGCTTTAGCTTCAGCCTTTTTTTCTTCGTCTTGTTTTGCTTTCAATGCAGCAAGTCCATTCTGCTTGTTTTCTTTCCAAGCGTTGAACTTGACTTCAGCCTGAGCTTCGTCGAATGCACCTTTAGCTACACCACCAAGCAGGTGTTTCTTCATGTAAACACCTTCTTTAGAAAGGATGTTGCGTACAGTGTCAGTAGGCTGTGCACCAACCAATACCCAGTGCAATGCACGTTCAAAATTCAAATCTACTGTGGCAGGATTGGTATTAGGGTTGTAAGTACCAATTTTTTCAGTAAATCTACCATCACGTGGTGCTCTTGCGTCTGCAATGACGATTGAATAGAACGCATATCCTTTGCGTCCGTTTCTCTGCAATCTGATTTTAGTTGCCATTTTTAATCTTTGATTTTAATTTATTAATGATTTGAATTATGCTATCATCTCGTAATAGCGGTGCAAATGTACGCCTTTATCTTTTGTTGTACAAAAACTTACGTCTTATTATAGTGTTTTTTAACCGTTTTTATTTTTTTATTGTCATACTTGCCTTTATGAGATAAACTATAAGCAGTGCATATACTAATATAGAAACCATCTGGCTCATAGGATTGGCAAGCCATTCTTCGTTTATAAGATTGATGTCGTAATATCTCATTATTGCGCTCACTACTCCCATCAAGGCTCCTCCGGCAATGAATCCCGATGCAAGGAGAGTACCCTTTTCGCCACGTTCACGGTTGACTTCCGTGTCTTTGCAGCGTGTCGTTACATACCAGTTTATGGCACCACCCACCAACAGTGGAAGGTTCAGTTCAAGAGGGATGAACATACCGAGTGCAAAAGCCAGTGCAGGAACGTTGAAATAGGTAAGTATCAGAGCCAGTACTGCACCTGCGCCGTATAAGGCCCAAGGAGCTCCCACACCGTTCATAAGAGGGTCGATTACAGCTGCCATTGCATTGGCTTGTGGGGCGGCAAGCTGTCCGCTGGTAAAACCATATGAATCGTTCAATACCATTATCACTCCGCCTACTGTAGCAGCCGAAACCAATGTGCCGAGGAATTTCCATGTTTCTTGCTTTTGTGGGGTGCTACCCAGCCAATATCCTATTTTAAGGTCAGTGATGAATCCTCCTGCCATAGATAGTGCTGTACATACCACACCACCCATTACGAGTGCTGCCACCATGCCGGTAGAACCTTTCAGACCTACAGCCACCATTATTACGGAAGCAAGGATAAGAGTCATCAGTGTCATTCCGGATACTGGATTTGTTCCTACTATGGCTATGGCATTGGCTGCCACAGTGGTGAAGAGGAATGATATGCCTGCCACAAGAAGTATTGCCACTATGGTGTGAAGCACATTGCCTTGCATTACATCGAAATAGAAGAACATCAATACAAGAAGAAGCGTGAATATCGAACCGAATGCAATAATCTTCATAGGAATGTCGCGCTGTGTACGTTCTGTTTCGGCTTCGGATTTTTTGCCTCCCATTTCACTGGCAGCAAGACTTACTGCACCTTTTATTATTCCCCACGAGCGGACTATGCCTATGATGCCTGCCATAGCTATACCGCCTATTCCTATGCTTTTGGCATATTCGCTGAAAATCATTTCGGGCGACATTTCGCCTACTGTCATGCTGATGGCAGGATTCCAGGTGTTGAGTATCTGGTTGCCAAACAGCAAGGCAAATCCAGGTACGATGACAAACCATACCACGGCAGAACCGGCACAGATGATGGCTGCATATTTCAGTCCTACTATATATCCAAGTCCTAATACGGCAGCTCCTGTATTGATTTTGAATACGAGTTTGAACTTCTCGGCTACGGTCTCGCCAAGTCCGCATACACGGCTTGTAAAGTTTTCGTTCCACCAGCCGAATGTGCCTACGATGAAATCGTATAATCCTCCTACAAGTCCTGCCATAAGAAGAGGCTTGGCCTGATCGCCGCCCTTTTCGCCCGAGATAAGTACCTGTGTACTGGCTGTAGCTTCGGGGAAAGGATATTCGCCATGTTTGTCTTTTACGAAATATTTACGGAACGGGATGAGGAAAAGAATTCCTAATATACCACCCAACAGTGAACTGATGAACATCTGCATGAAGTTGACAGTCATTTCGGGGTATTTCTCTTGAAGGATGTAGAGTGCAGGAAGGGTGAAGATTGCGCCTGCCACTATTACTCCCGAGCATGCTCCTATGGACTGAATCATTACATTCTCGCCCAGTGCGTTCTTTCGTTTTGTGGCACTCGACACTCCAACGGCAATGATGGCAATAGGAATGGCTGCTTCGAATACCTGACCTACTTTAAGTCCGAGATAGGCTGCGGCAGCCGAAAATATCACTGCCATAATGATACCCCACGTTACTGACCAAAGGTTTACTTCGGGATAGTTTTTGGAAGGCGACATAAGTGGTTCGTACTTTTCGCCCGGTTTCAGTGGACGGAATGCGTTTTCGGGCAGTCCCGTCTGTTTTTCATGTTCTGTTTTCATGTGTCTTTTATGTTATGAGTTATTTTCTTCGGGATGTGTTTATTTTGTCATTTCAATTGAATGATTTGCTCTTCTGTAAGTCCCGTTGCTATGGCTATGCTTGAAATGTCTATACCTTGTGCAAGAAGACTGGATGCTATTTTAAAGCGTTCTTCCGCTTTTCCTTCTGCTCTTCCTTCTTCTCTTCCTTCCGCTCTTCCTTCTTCTCTTTCTGTATAAATGTTGTTACGTAATATAACAATATTGTCAAGATGTCTGTAGTATGCACTCAGTTCATCCTTACTCATTCTGTCCAGCTTCAATCTCTCTCTGACGACATCCAATCCGGGTGCCTTTGCATCTTGTGGAATGTCACCTGTATTCAGGTAATAAATCCATTCTTCCAAAGGAGTCTTTGCTACTTTGTTGAAGTCGTTGACTTTCAGAATATAATATTCTGGGTACAGCTGGCTTACAGTATCTACCTGGAATGTCTGACGCTGGAAAGGTGAGAGCTCAAGTATATCGTTTTCATGAAGGCCTCTGAATTCAGTCTTCCCATGATATACTGTATCTTTGCCGGAGCCAAGCGAGAAATATACAATGTTGATGCTATATACTTTTCTTACCTTTTCGTATCCCTCACCACGATTTATGTATTCGGTTACAAGTTTTGAAGTTCCGAACAGCATGCGCTGGAAGTAGGCATACTCATTGTTGTTCTGCACCTCAATCAAGACCAAATCTCCTTTAGAATTTTCTGCCAAAAGGTCTACCCGGTTATATTTGTCGAATTCATCTTCTTGGTTGCTTTCGCTTTCAAGCAGTTTTTGAATAACTATTCTTTCATTCAAAAGTGTGGTCAGTAATCCTTCGAGGACACTGAAATTGGCTTTGTTGCGCAATAGACGCTTCATAGCCCAGTCGAAACGTATGTATTTGTTCATAAACAAGAATGTATTATAACTTTAAGTGCAAAGTTGGTTGGATATTTCAGATATATTAAATGAGGTCCTTATGGAATTGTATATTTCATGAGGACCTCATTCGGAAATGTTAATACGTTATTCAGCTCCTATGGCAGGTGTCATGTCGCCTTTCACTACCAGACGTACGATTTCAGATTTGGCATTTGTGCGGAGTGTGATGGTCTTCTGGAATCTTCCCGGAAACTTTCCGGCACCGTTGTATGTTACTTTTATCTCACCGCTCTCTCCTGGACGGATAGGTTCTTTGGGATAGAGGGGAACGGTGCATCCGCATGTGGCTATAGCCTGGTGTATAACCAAAGGTCCGTCGCCTGTGTTGGTAAACTTGAATGTACATGTCACTTTAGGACTTTTTTCGGAAAAACTGCCGAAATCGTGAGTGGTGCTTTCAAACTTTATGTCGGCACCTGCATAAGCCATTATTGCGCCTATGAACAATGATAGGGTAGTAAGAATAATCTTTTTCATCTTTATTTTTTTTATATAGTGTTGTAAATTTACTTCAATATTGCAAATCTGAGATTCTGTTATTACTATAATTAACTATATCAAATATGTAAACTGCTGATTTTAACCTCGGTTTACTTGTTTTACTCCCTTTATGGTACGCAGTTTCTTTATAAGGGCTTCCAACTTTGAATTGTCGTCTACCATAACAGTGAGCATTCCGGAGAATAATCCGTCATGCGAATCGACACTTATAGAACGCAGCAGGATGTTGCTCTCCTTGTTGATGATGGAAGTGATGTTTGTGACTATACCTATATCATCATGTCCTATAATCTTTATGGTGATAGGGTATTGTTTACCGGCACTTTTTCCTGCCCAGCGGGCACGCACTATCCTGTATGGAAATTTCGATTTCATCTGATGAGAGTTTGGACAGTCGCACCTGTGAATCTTTATACCTCCCGAAATTGTGACAAATCCGAATACTTCATCTCCATAAATAGGGTTACAGCATTTTGCCAGATTAAAGTCGATACCTTTCAGATTCTGGTCGATGACAAGCACATCGTCCTTGAAGTAGCTCTTTGCGTCGGCATTCTGCTGGAGGTTGTATCCTTCGGCACTTCGGTATATCACATCCTCGCGCTGTTCTGTTTCGCGCTTCTGCATTTCCTGATATTTGTCGATTATGGCGTTGATGTCACTCGACTCGTCTGCTATGCTTTTGTAGAAGTCTGTAACTGTCTTGAAACCAAGTTTCTTTATCAGCTTCATCATTAAGGCTTCATCGTATTCTATCTTCTTGTTCTTGAATTTTCTTTCAAGAGTTTCGCGGGCAAACTGCGACTGTCGGGCTGCCATCTCTTTTAGTGCCTGACGAATCTTCGATTTAGCCTTTGATGTGGTGACAAAGTTAAGCCAGTCTTGTTTGGGAACCTGTGTGCCTGATGTCATAATCTCCACCTGGTCGCCGCTATTGAGTATATGGCGTAGCGGCACATTCTTTCCGTTTACTTTCGCTCCTATACATTTGCTTCCCAGATTGGTGTGGATGGAGAATGCGAAGTCAAGAATTGTTGCGTTCTGTGGCAGTCTGTATAAATCGCCTTTTGGCGTGAATACAAATACCTCATCTTTGTACAGCTCTAGTTTGAACTGGTCCATCACTTCTATGTCGCTGTCTGCATTTTCAAGCGTATCTCTTATAGAATTCAGCCAGTCGTCAAGTCCTGTTTCGCTCTTGATCCCTTTATATCTCCAATGTGCAGCCAATCCTTTTTCGGCTATCTCGTCCATCCTTTCTGTACGAATCTGTACTTCCACCCATTTGCCTTCGGGGCCCATGACTGTGATGTGCAGCGACTCGTATCCGTTGCTTTTAGGCACAGAAAGCCAGTCGCGCAGACGTTTCGGGTTTGGCAGATACATATCTGTCACCAGCGAGTATGTCTGCCAACATTCTTGTTTTTCCTTGTCGAAATCAGAGTCAAGTATGATACGGATAGCAAACAGGTCGTACACTCCTTCGAAAGGACATCCCTGTTTTTTCATTTTCTGATATATGGAATGTATTGATTTGGTTCTTCCCTTGATATGGAATTTCAGTCCCGATTCTTCCAGCTTCTTCTTTATCGGCTCAATGAAGGCCTGTATATATTTGTCGCGTGTTGCTTTGGTGGCATTGAGTTTTTCTTTTATATGATAATATACATCATGTTCGGTGTATTTAAGAGAAAGGTCTTCGAGTTCTGATTTCAGTTTATATAGTCCCAGCTTGTGGGCAAGTGGTGCATAGAGATATGCAGCCTCGTTCGATACCATCAATCTGGCTTCATTGTTATCGCTGTTCTTTATCTGTCTCATCAGATTCACCCTGTCGGCAATGATGATTAGGATAACCCTCATGTCTTCGGCAAATGAGAGCAGCAGATTTCTGAAATTTTCGGATTCTATGGTAGGGCTTTTGGCATATAGGTCGTTTATCTTGACCAGCCCTCTGATGATGCCAGCCACATCTTCGCCATATTCGTTTTTAATGGAGTCGATGGTACAAAGGTTGTATTTTACAGATTCGTGAAGCATGATTCCAAGGATAGATGCTCTGCGCATACCTATTTCTTCGGCCACAATTACAGATGTCTGCATGTCCTTGATTATAGGATTCATGCCAAATACATTTCGGGGTAGATTCCCTTCCTTCATGATTTTTGTAAGGTGGGATTTCAGTTTCTTGCAGTCGTCTTTCTGAAGTGTATCTTTTGATAGTTTAAGTAGCCTTTTATACAACGAAAAGAGCTGAACTTTTTCTTCAGGTGTGAAAAAAACAGTTTCTTCCATGGTCTTAATCATTTTATGTTGTGCGTAAAGTTAGTTTTTTTCTTAATTATAATCGTTTTATTTAGTTCTTTTTTATAATTTTGAGCAGAATTCTATATTATAAGAGTATTTAATTGCTTAATTTATACATTATGTTATCAGAAGAAGACAAACAATTATTAGCTAAGAAAGGCATTTCTGAAGAACAGATTGCCGAACAACTGTCTTGTTTTGAGAAAGGTTTCCCTTTCTTGAAGTTATATGCTGCGGCTTCTGTAGAGAACCGCGGTATTGTTATAGCCGACGAAAAGTCGGTGGATACATACCTTGACGCTTGGGACAATTACAAGGATGGAGATAGGAGAATTGTAAAGTTCGTCCCTGCTTCGGGTGCTGCAAGCCGAATGTTCAAGAATATGTTTGAATTTCTCGGAGCTGATTATGATGCACCGGCTACTGATTTTGAAAAGAAGTTTTTTGGCAAAATCCATAGTTTTGCTTTCTTTGCCGACCTTGATGCAGCTTGTGTGAAAAACAATTCCAAGGGTGTGGATGCTTTGATTGCTGACGGAAACTACAAGGCTGTGGTTTCTAATCTGCTGGAAAGTGCAGGACTGAATTATGGTTCATTGCCAAAAGGACTGCTGAAATTCCACAAATATGATGACGGTGTACGTACTCCGATGGAAGAACATTTGGTGGAAGGTGCGTTGTATGCAGCAGGGAAAAGTGGTGAAGCAAATGTTCACTTTACTGTTTCTACCGAACATCGTGAACTTTTCGAGAAACTGGTGGATGAAAAGGTGAGCATGTATTCTTCGAAGTATGGTATTAAGTATAATATCAGTTTTTCGGAACAGAAACCTAGTACAGATACTGTGGCAGCGGATATGGACAACAAGCCGTTCCGTGATAACGGAAAGCTGCTGTTCCGTCCGGGCGGTCATGGTGCCTTGATAGAAAACCTGAATGACATTGATGCTGATGTAGTATTTGTAAAGAATATAGACAATGTCGTGCCAGACAGGCTAAAAGGAGAGACTGTGAAATACAAGAAATTACTGGCTGGTGTATTGGTGACTCTTCAGAAACAAACATTCGATTATCTCCAGATTCTTGATGGAGGACACTATCGTCATGACGAACTTGAGAATATAATACGTTTCGTGCAAAATCAGTTGCATTGCCGTAAGGAGGATATAAAAGACCTTGAGGATACAGACCTTGTGATATATCTGCGCAAGAAACTGAACCGACCTATGCGTGTGTGTGGTATGGTGAAGAATGTGGGAGAACCGGGCGGAGGTCCGTTCCTTGCATATAATCAGGATGGAACGGTTTCGCTTCAGATTCTGGAAAGTTCTCAGATAGATATGAATGACCCTGAAAAGAAGGCTATGTTTGAAAAGGGTACTCATTTCAATCCGGTAGATTTGGTGTGTGCCGTGCGTAACTATAAGGGAGAAAAGTTTAATCTAGT
Organism: Phocaeicola sp.; assembly: GCA_020026175.1. Taxonomy (GTDB): domain Bacteria; phylum Bacteroidota; class Bacteroidia; order Bacteroidales; family Bacteroidaceae; genus Phocaeicola. Next base: position 8,628 of record JAHHQV010000043.1, read on the forward strand.
TGATTTTGTGGATAAGTCTACCGGATTCATTTCGTATAAATCGAAGAACGGAAAAGAACTGAAAGCTCTTGAACTGCCAGGGTTGTGGAATGGCTCTATGAGCGACTGGAATACAGTATTTGTAGAAGTGTCTCTTGGTACGTTTAATCCTGTAAAGACTGTAAACGATTTGTTGAGAGAACAGCATCAGTAGAATCTTGAAAAAACAATTGATAATATATTTTTTATTTAAATGACAATAGGAAAAACTATTTTAGCTTTTGCTTCATGTGTTGCATTTGTCTCGTGTGGACACAAGGAGCTGCCTTCTTTGGGTGATACGGAAATAACAGTATTTAATCATGAAAACGTGCATTTCTATCCGGATTCTTTAAAGAATATCATGGCTCCAGATGAAAATGGGGTTATAAGAATGGTGAACGGTAGAATACTGCTAAAGAAAATACAGATACCTGAATATAAAAGGAATGTGACAGTGGGCATAAAGGTAAACCTTGCTTCGAACGGTGACCGCTGGGACAAGTCCGGTTCTGTGTTTGTTTTGCCTAAGGCTTCTGCAATCAATCTTATGAATATTGCTGAGGGCAAGGAGAAATTTCCTGAAGTTGACAGCACGAAATACGAGAATTTCAAAGGAATAGTTGCAGGGGAAAATTATCTGCCTACTATAGAATTGCTGCGCTTTATGACACCTTTTGGGGTGGGACATTTTAGCGGTAATAATGATGTACTGACTTCAAAACGTCGTCCTGTATATATACCGAAATGGGAAAAGTCGGTTACATGGGAACAGGATATAACTCATCTTTATTCAGCCTTGGAAGGCGAGGCATATGTGGGTGTCTTTATCGATACTTGGACAAAAGAGGGATATATAGCAGATGTAAGACTTGACATCAAGGAAAGCAAGATTTCGTGTGATGCAATGACAAAGACAAATATTACTCCTCTTGTCAACACTGTGTATTATGTAGGTCAGTCTTATCCTGATATTTTTGCGAGAAAGGCAGTGGAAACAGAATTTTCGTTGCCTAGAGATGCCAAAAATGTACAGCTGAAATATATAGTGACAGGGCATGGGGGCCATAGTGGTGGAGATGAATTTGTGGAAAAACAGAACATCGTATCTATAGACGGTGAAAACGTATTGGACTTTATCCCTTGGAGAGATGATTGTGCCTCATTCCGCAGATATAATCCGGCTACTGGGGTATGGCTCATCAAACGTCTGGCTTCTTACATAAGCGACGAAGGTTATAAGGAAAAGATGGTTGAAGAACCTTTGGCTTCATCCGACTTGTCTCGCTCTAACTGGTGTCCGGGAAGTGATGTTATCCCTGAAACTGTACATCTTGGCGACATGAAGGCTGGAACTCACACATTTAAAGTACAGATAAAAGATGCACAGCCTGTAAACGGAAATGAATTGAACCACTGGTTGGTTTCGGCATATCTGGTATGGGAATAAAAGAATCAATCTATAAAATACATGCGGCTTGGTTTGTCTTGATATTCAGATCAAGCCGAAGGTATTTATAATTGATGTATTTGGCATCCTTGTTTCGACAAAAATTGTTTTTTTATAATTTGTTAGATTACAATTTTGTAAGAAAAAATTATATCTTTGCAGATATATTGATAAATCCTTATTAATTATGACAAAGAAGATACTTTTGCTTGGCTCTGGAGAATTAGGTAAAGAGTTTGTTATTGCTGCCCAAAGACTAGGACAGTATGTAATTGCATGTGATTCTTATGCCGGTGCGCCGGCTATGCAGGTTGCCGATGCTTTCGAAGTATTCAGCATGCTTGATGGTGATGCTCTCGATAAAGTTGTAGAGAAATATCATCCTGATATTATAGTTCCTGAAATAGAAGCTATTAGAACTGAACGTCTTTTCCATCTGGAAAAAGAAGGAATACAGGTTGTTCCTAGTGCCCGTGCCGTAAATTTCACAATGAACCGTAAGGCTATCCGTGACTTGGCGGCAAAAGAATTGGGGCTTAAGACTGCTAAGTATTTCTATGCCAAATCATACGAAGAACTGAAGGAGGCTGCAAATAAGATTGGATATCCATGTGTGATAAAACCCTTGATGTCTTCATCAGGAAAAGGACAGAGTATAGCTAAAAGTCCTGAAGACTTACAACACTCGTGGGACTATGGATGTAGTGGAAGTCGTGGTGATATAAAAGAACTGATAGTTGAAGAATTTGTAAAATTCGACAGCGAGATAACTCTTCTTACTGTAACACAGAAGAACGGTCCTACATTGTTCTGCCCTCCTATAGGTCATGTGCAGAAAGGCGGTGACTATCGTGAAAGCTTCCAACCTGCCCATATCGCTCCAGAACATCTTGCTGAGGCTCAGGATATGGCTGCCAAGGTTACAGAAGCTCTTACAGGATATGGACTTTGGGGTGTGGAATTTTTCTTGAGCCATGATAATGGTGTATATTTCTCGGAACTGTCTCCGCGTCCGCATGACACAGGAATGGTGACTCTTGCCAATACACAGAACCTGAATGAGTTTGAACTTCATCTCTATGCTGTGTTGGGATTACCTATCCCTGGTATTACTCAAGAGCATATAGGTGCAAGTGCTGTTATACTTTCTCCTATTGCAAGTCAGAACCCTCCAAGATATAAGGGACTTGAAGATGTATGCTCGCAGAAGGATACTTATCTTCGTCTTTTCGGCAAACCGTTTACAAAGGTGAACCGTCGTATGGGGGTAGTGGTATGCTATGATAAAGTTGACGGAAATCTTGATGCTTTAAGAGATAAATGTAAATCTCTCGCTGACAAAGTAGAGGTTTATTAAAATAATACATCATATACTTATTTAAGACGGCTGTCAGTTGCTTTTCAAAAGGTAAATGTTTGAAAGGTACTTGACTGCCGCCTTTTTTTGTATCTGTTTATACATCATGGTGACGTTTTATGGCATTGTGTACTCTGATTTATGTTGTAGAAGTTGCTTTTCTTTCAGGTTTTCTGTATATTCGTATGAAAATATAAAATTAGATTTTAAATGAAAACATTGAATTATTCTTTATTGAGTACAATATGTGCATTGATAATTGGCATATTGTTGGTGGTATGGCCTGATGTGGCAGTTAGCTATCTTGTAATATCCATAGGAGTATTGTTCTTTATTCCTGGTATGATAGGTATTTTCTTTTATTATTCTACAGCTAAGTCAATGGAGAAAAAAGGAGTCAAGAAAATGTTCCCTATACCAGCTTTGGGTAGTGCCATGCTTGGTTTTTGGCTTATGCTGATGCCTGATTTTTTTATAGAAATACTGATGTATGTGTTGGGTGTATTGCTTGTATTGGCAGGTTTGTCTCAGTTCATGAAGTTTCTGGCTGTTAGAAAGACTATGGAAGTTCCTGTGTTTATGCCAGTTTTCTCTGTGTTGATATTGATGGCTGGTATGCTTGTACTCTTTAACCCTTTCAGTGCTGCTGCAGTTCCGTTTATGATATTGGGAATATCTGCCATCTTCTATGCTTTGACTGATTTGCTGAGGCTGATAAAATATAAGAAGCAACAAATTGAGGAAGAGAAAAATATAGTTGATATAACTCCAATAGAGGAAATTAAGGAATAATAAATAGACTGTTAAAAAAAATACTTCACCCCTGCTACATTATGCCGTGTAGTAGGGGTGAAGTGTTTTTTATTCTAAAGATGAGAATTTCTATATAGCTTGGGAGACATGCCTGTATATCTCTTGAAATATTTTCCGAAGAAAGATATATCCGGGAAATTGAGTGAATATGCAATTTCCTGAATGGTCATCTCGCTTGATCTTAGTTTTGCCTTTGCGTCATTTATTATAAATGAAGATATTATGTCGGTAAGAGTTTTGCCGGTAATCTTTTTTATAGTGGTGCTAAGATGCTGTGGCGAGAGGTGCATTTTGTCGGCATAGAAACCAACGTTCCTCTCTGTATGATAGTTCATTACAACAATTCTCACCAGTTCTTTTACTATTTCATGATTCCTATTGTATTGCTGTCCAGGGCATTTGCTATTTATAATAGAATTGCTCAATCCAAGAATGAGCTGTGTATACGACAAAGAAGCTTGCTCTTTGTTTATTTCTCCTGAAATGTTTTTAGCTTTAATCAAAAGCTTTATATATGTAGTCAATAAAGACTCAGCTTTTTTGTTAAGTTGAATAAGAGGCCTTTCAAAAATATCTGGTGTATATTCTAAAGTCTTTGTAAATAGATTGGAGCATCTAATGAGGTCTGTGGCGAATCCTATAAACAAAAATCTGCAATCTTTGCTTTGCTCTGTTATCTGGAAATATAAATCAGAAAGTATAATGAGCAGAGAGCCAGGCTTCATTGTATATTGTGATAAGTGTAAGTTGACTTTACAATTACCTCTTATACATAATAAAAACAAATATGCTGAAACCCTATTAGGAGTGCTGAATAGCCGCTTGAAATTGCCGCAGATGTCTATTCCAGCCATTAAATTTAAATCTTGTGGTATGTTGTCTAGATTTTTTATATGCTCCATTTTTATCAATATATTAAATATATAAGCAAAATTAATACTATTACAATAATTAAGCAAAAAGAAATACCTTTTTTTCTTTAATTTGTACTAGTATTTTATGTAATTTACTATATATGATAAGATAAAAAGTAGATGTATCATAATAAGTGATACATCTACTTTGTAATAGTGTAAGATTTATATTGACTGTTTATTTTTCAGAGCTGATGAATTTCCATACAAGTGCACTGAATGCCGCTCCTACAAATGGTGCTACGATGAATAGCCACAACTGGCTCAGAGCTTCTCCTCCTTCCATCAATGCAGGGCCTATACTTCTGGCTGGATTTACAGAAGTTCCTGTTATAGGGATACATACTATATGGATAAGTGTAAGAGTCAATCCGATGGCTAGACCTGCTAAGTTACCTGCTCCACGTTTTTCGTCGGTTGCTCCTAATACAACCAAAACGAAGATGAAAGTAAATACTGCTTCTGCTATAAATGCCTGTGCTGTTTCTCCTGTACCAAAACCATTTGCACCAGTCATTGTTGGTCCTGTATGCCCTCCTGTACTTACTAGTAGTGAAAGTATGAGTGAACCTATAATTGCTCCTACAATCTGGAACAGCATGTACATGAAAGCATCTTTTGTTTCCATTTTTCCGTTAAGCCATGCTCCCAATGTGATGGCAGGATTGATGTGGCAACCTGATATGTTGCCAATGCAATAAGCCATAGCAACAACAGATAGACCAAAAGCAAGTGCTACGCCCAAAGTGCCTGTTCCACCACCTACTGTGCCGGCAATATCGCCTGCAAATACTGCACTACCGCAACCTAACAAAACCAGTACCATAGTACCTAGTAATTCTGCAATGTACTTTTTCATAATTCTAATTTTTAAAAAGTTAATAATATGTTTATTTTTTTTTAAAAAACTCACATTAATAGAAGGCTTATAGCCATAATTGCCATGCCAAGAATGACTCCAATTATACCCATATGATGGTGTCCGTATTTTTCTGTACCAGGAAGCAATTCGTCAAATGATATATAAACCATTATACCTGAGACAAATGCCAGTAACATGGCATTGATAGTCGGTGTCCAGAAAGGCATGAGAAACATAAAACCTACAATTGCGCCTATAGGCTCTGCCATACCTGAAAGGAAAGAATACCAAAAGGCTTTTTTTCTGCTGTTGGTAGAGTGGTATATGGGAACTGATACAGCTATGCCTTCAGGAATGTTATGAATGGCTATGGCTACTACAATGGGAATGGCTATCTCCATATCGGCCAGTGCTGAGGTGAATGTTGCAAGCCCTTCGGGAAAATTGTGTATACCTATGGCCAGTGCCATCATTATGCCTGTTCGCTTCAGTACTTTGCCTTTGTCGGAATCGGAGTGTATTTCGTGTGGGTTTTCATCTTCAGGCACAAGCAGGTCTATTATGGCTATAAGTATTATGCCCAAAAAGAAGGCCAATAGCATATATGCTGTAGCTGTCTTTTCGCTATATATGCCAGAAAGCAAATGTACAGACTCTGGCATCAGTTCCATGAAGGATACATAAATCATCACTCCTGCAGAAAGGCCTAGTGAGGCTGAAAGAAATTTTTTGTTTGTTCGTTTGGCTATTAACGCTATAAGACTGCCTATTCCAGTAGAGAGTCCGGCTATGAGAGTAAGACAGAAAGCCAATATTATATCGTTATTATTAATATCCATGTATTTGTGTTTAGATTCTGTTTACTGCGAATATAATAATAAATATCTAAATAAGTGTGTTTAGCTACAAAAAATATGCCCGAATAACGTTTTTTTGTTATTCGGGCATGTATATTATATTGTTTGAAAAGCTTTTAATTATTAATAGCTTAGTTTTACTCCAGCGAAGAATGAACGTGGCATTCCAGGACCATAGATGTATCCTGAATCTCTGTCAGCACCCTTGTCGAAGTCGTTCTGATAAGAATTGAAAATGTTTTGCAAACCTGCGTTCAATTGTAGTACAGTACCTTTGTAGAAGTTGAAATCGTATGAAACTTTTAATCCCAAGTCCATAAATTTCTTAGTTTCTTCTGTACGGTTTGCTTTAATATAACCTGCATGATGTTCTACCAGCATATTTCCTGTATATGTTCCTGAAAGGGCAATGCTCAAAGGCTTGATAGGAGTATATGTCATTGTGAAGTATCCGTAAGTGTCTGGAGTACGGAACATTCTTTTTTCAGTTTCTACATCATCAGCCCAAGCACGAGCTTCTTTGTATTCAGCCTTTTGGATAGTGAAACCGGCCTGAAGCTGCCATTTGTTGCGCCATGCCAGCTTACCTTCGAGTGTCATACCATATACATTTGCTCCTTTTTCGTTACCACGTTCAAGCTGCAATATTCCGTCAACAACACCTAGTTCGGTAAGGGTGAAGACATCCGAAATGTTGGTATAGAATCCTTCTACAAGAAGATTTCCTTGCCAATTGCCCCAGCTCTTGTACATATCGGCAGAAACACTTATACTTTGAGATTTCTCTTCCTTCAAGTCGTCTGCTAGTTTTATCATAGAAACGTTACCTCCTACGTTTTCAATGTGAAGGTCTTCGTCGAAAGCCTGAGGGGCACGGAAGCCGAATGAATAGCTTGCACGTAAGTTTATATTTTCATTCGGGTTGAAACGAATATTTGCACGAGGACTGAATATTGGATTGTCGAGCATGCTGTGTTTGTCAAGACGACCACCAATCAAAAATCCCCATTTGTCGTTTTTCCACTCGTTCTGTGCAAAGAAGCTACCGATATTGACTTTCTGGTTCGTGAATCTTTTATATCCCCATTGTTTGTCCTCGAGATTATCGTGATTGTATTCCACTCCAGCTGTAAAGTCGGCAGGCATAAACCAACATTTGTCTGCAATGAATACATATTGCGAACCGGCTACAATTGTAAGATCTTTTGTTGCTCCATATGCATTGAGAGCCTTGCCTTCTTCTTCTTTGTTTAAAATGGCACCACCATAATAGCTGTCTCTGTTTACATGTTGTGCCGATGTATATACACTGAACTTATGCTTTTCGTTTGGAGAAAAGTAGTCGAACTTGATACCTCCTGTATTTATGCTGTGCTTTATCTGCTCTGCAATGTTTGCTTCATGAGCTGGTCTGTCAAGCATATCACCGCCTCTTCTGAATTCTTGAAGATGATGGTATTCAAACGAAAGTTTTGTATAAGTACTAGTTTTGATGTACGAACGCATACCTACTGTCTGGTTTCTAAGTTCAGGAAGTTCTGTATATCCGTCACCGTCGTGGTCGTATCCTGCTCTTTCTCTGTTCTGTCCGAATACGGCAATACCCATTTTGTGGTCGTCGGTAACAAGTGATGCATTAAGAGTAGTGTTGTTGTCTAAAGCAGATCCGTCACCTATACCTGTAAGTGTATGCGAAAGCTGTGCAGAGTTTCTGACAGGTTCTTTTGTGATGATGTTGATTGTTCCGGCAATAGCTGAAGAACCGAATAGTGCAGAACCGCCACCGCGCATAACTTCTACACGGTCTATCATATTTGCAGGAATCTGCTCTAGTCCGTATACACCAGACAATGCACTGAATATAGGGCGTGAGTCGATAAGAATTTGAGTGTAAGGACCATCAAGGCCATTTATTCTTACTTGCTGGAAACCGCAGTTTTGGCAATTGTTTTCTACTCTCACTCCTGGCTGGAAGTTAAGTCCTTGAGCCAAGTTTGCAGAGTTGGTATATTCAAAAGTCTTCATGTTCATTACATTGACAAGAGTCGGAGCCATTCGGCGAGTAGTTTCACTTCTGTTGGCCGATACCACAACTCCTTCAAGAGAAATCATGTCTTCTTCTATTTCAAATTTTACTTCTACAGTCTTTCCTTTTTTGAGTTTTACATCGCGTCTTACAGTCTTATATCCTACATATGACACTTCTACAGTAAAGTTACCTTCAGGAAGATTTACCAAGTAGTAGTGACCAGTGGCATCTGTGGTTGTTCCTATTGTTGTTCCTTTTATTGTAACAGAAACGTAAGGTAAATGTTCTTTAGTGTTTTTGTCGACTACATGACCTACCAAATTGGCGTCAGAGTCATTAACAGGATAATCGTAAGAGTATGAAAATTGTGGAAACAATGCCATTATTGTTCCCAATATCATAATATATAATGTCTTCATTTAATGTTTTATGATTTTATAATGTTTTGATTCTAAAAAAAACGCATAGCGATTGTTTCCCCATTTATTACAGAAAAAAAATAGGGATTATAAATAAAAAGAATAAAACAAAGATGGTGGTGCGCGAAGTGAAATTACACCATGCATGACTTTCTTGCAAGTATCGGTCAATGCTGGAATAAGCATAATGCTAATAAGCGTGAGCCATAATGCAGGTGTTATGTGTGATGGTAAATCACCGAAAGTGTTTATAATAGATAAAAAGAATATCGTTTCTAGACTTTTGTCGGAGTGATTGTGCTCACCGTTATAAGGGTGGGAGTGCACTATAATTACACCATTAACCACATGGGTATGGTTGAACAGCGTAATTCCCCCGAAATATAATAAGAATATTAAGGGAAAGAAAAATCTGAAGAATGTTATATGTTTTCTTTTTTTAGTCATTAAATGTTGTGCCTATAAACGTGTCTTATTTTTCCGATTGCAAAGATAATGTAAAAAACATTTACGTACAAATACCTGCATATAGGTAATTTCTTTTTTTCTTATCTCTTTTTGTCAAGATAATGACTATATGGCATTATATATGAATGTCTCTTAAAAACAAAATATTCCCTTGGGCTTAATGCAAAACCCAAGGGAATATCACATTACATGGCGTATGTTATGTGTAGATTACAATACTTTTGTAAGGATTTCTTTAGCAATTGTGCCTGTAACAAGACCGTCTTCGCCCAAATGCACATCTCTGTCATTGAACCTGCGTTCTATTTCAGAAATGACATCTTCGTTTATGTTTTCCTCGTGTAGACTGGTTGTCAGTCCAAGAGAGTTGAAGAAATCACGTGTCTTGCGTATAGTTTCGTTTATTCTAAAGTCATGAGTACCTGATACTACACCAAAAACCCTTGATCCCAACTGCATAATCTTTTCATATTTCTGTTTACGCATGACATCCATTGTTCCTGGCATGATTATGGCCAGTGTATGTCCATGAGTCAAGCCGGTAAGAGCTGTTACCTCATGTCCAATCATATGTGTAGCCCAGTCTTGAGAAACTCCCATTGCAATAAAGCCGTTTAATGCCATTGTTGCACACATCATAAAATCTGCCATATTCTGATAGTCCTTTTTGTTTTCCTTTATTTTAGGAGCAATTTCCACCAAAGTCTGCAGTATGCTTTCAGCCCAACGGTCCATAACTCTTGACTCGCCAGACTTGGTAAGATATTGTTCTAGAACGTGTACGAATGTGTCTGCAATGCCGCATGCTATCTGATAGTCAGGGAGTGAAAATGTGACTTCAGGGTCGAGTATAGAGAATTTTGGGCCATTTGAAAAGAATGCATATTTCTCCTTTGTCTCTAAGCATGAAATGACAGCACCGTTATTCATTTCCGAACCGGTGGCAGGTATGGTAAGTACTGTTCCTAATGGAATGGTTTCTGTTTCACAGCCTTTTTTAACCAGGTCCCATGCATCTCCGTCATAAAGCAATCCAGCAGAAATCAGCTTCGTTCCATCTATAACAGAACCTCCACCTACAGCGAGCAGAAAGTCAACCTTCTCTTCCTTACCTAATTCTATAGCTTTTCTAAGAGTTTCTATCTTAGGATTGGGCTCAATACCCCAGAATTCTACCGTATCATGATTTTTAAGTGCGTCTTTTACCTGTTCGTATATACCGTGTTTCTTTACACTTCCTCCACCGAAAGTAATCATGACTTTTTTATCTGATGGAATTTCTGCACTAAGATGAGCTATCATACCCTTACCCATGATAAGTTTGGTAGGGTTTTTGAATGAAAAATTATTCAACATATAATAGTAAATTATCAATTATGTATATGCAAATTTACATAAATATCTATTTATATCGTGTTTTATTCATTTTTTTTATTTATATTGCATGAAAATACCAATTTATACCTTGAATATGGTATTGTGTGTGTTCCTATTAATAACTTACTTTGCAATCAGAAAAAATGAATAAGTATTTTGATATGTATAGAGCCAGAATATATAAACCGACAGACAAGATGAGTGACTTGATATGTGAAAATTATACTTTACTTCAAGTCTTAAGTCGTTTTGGTATATCTTTAGGTTTTGGCGACAAGAATGTCAGCGACGTTTGTAAAGACAATAACGTAGATTGTAAAACGTTTTTGGCTGTAGTGAATTTTCTTATAGAAAACAGTAGCAGAATGTTGGATCATCTGCAAGATATATCAATACCTGCTTTAATCAGTTACTTAAAGCAGTCTCATGAGTATTTTCTTGATTTCCAATTACCGTCAATTAGACGCAAACTGGTGGAAGCCTTAGATAATACAAGTGAGAAAGATGCATCTTTCCTTATATTACAATTTTTTGATGCTTATGTAAATGAGGTCAGAAAACATATGGAATATGAAAATGAAAAAGTATTTGTATATGTAAACAAGCTCTTGAAAGGTGAGGCTTCTAAAGGGTTTAATATTTCGGTTTTTGCTAGAAATCATGACCATATAGATACGAAGTTGAAGGAACTTAAAAATATAATAATAAAATATTTTCCGGCAGGATGTGATAATTTTTTACTCAATGCTACATTGTTTGATATATTCAGTTGCGAGGACGATTTATCATCACACAACAACGTGGAAGATTTTTTGTTTATTCCAGCTATAAAGGAATTAGAAAATAGGAGGTAAGATGAAGTCTAATGAGGTTACTCATATAGCAGTTGCAGAAGCATCTACGATAGTTAGAACAGGATTGGTTTCAGTGTTGAGGCACATTCCTGAATTGATTGATGTAGAAATATTGGAGATAACATCAAAAGAAGGTTTGCAGCATTGTATGGATTTGCATGTCCCTGACATTATTATTGTAAATCCACAATTGAACGGATGGTTTGATATTATAGAGTTCAAGCAAGCAAACGATGTGGGCAATATCAAATTTGTATCATTGATATGTTCGGTAGTCAATATGAGTCAGATGAAAGAATACGATGATAGTATAAATATATTTGATGATGTTGAAACTATTTCCAATAAAATATCTTCTATTATAAACTTTAAGCAGCATGATGACGAGAACGACCAAAGTGCTTTGAGTCAAAGAGAAAAGGAGATAATAGGCTGTATAGTCAGAGGTATGACGAACAAGGAAATAGCAGAAAAACTGTTTATTTCTATACATACTGTTGTAACTCACAGAAAAAATATAGCACGCAAATTACAGATACATTCTGCAGCTGGTCTTACTATCTATGCGATAGTGAATAAACTGGTAGAACTTGGTGAAGTGAAGATGGATGTTTAAGAATACCAATAAATGGGTATTGACCAAAATACCACTTATTGTTAACTTTGCAGTGTTAGTCATATAGAAATTACGTAAAACCACAAAGTAAAAAGTTAGTTATTAATTGCGCACCCTGCGAAGTGATTCGCGGGGTGTACGCATTTTATATAACCTGGTTGGTCAATTCAAGCTAGATTCATTCAAAGATAAAGAAAACTGCATATTGCAGGTCTTTATACTCTTAATCTCTGTTTTCTGGCTGTTTTGAGTAAATGAAGGTTGTATAACCTCATTTGTTTCCTTTATACCTGCTATCCAGATAATATTTACTATTACAAGTCCCAAAATTGATGTTATCAATGTTATTTTATTTTCAATTTTCTTGCTTGTAGTTTTCATTGTTTTTTCATTCATTTTCTTTGTTCCAGTCATACTTATGTTTGTATAAATCTTTAGTGTTTGTTCTTGTGTTCATAAGACTAAATGATTGTGATGATATAATACTGCACATAAGTATGTTTTTTTTGAAAGAAAATGTCAATTCACGTAAACTGTCTTGAAATATTTTTCAAACAGTGCTTTTGCTCTCTCAAGTTGCTCTTGTGAGTTATATTCTACCCCTTTCAGTTTGTATTCCATATTCATGGCTTCATATTTGTGAACCCCTAATGTATGATATGGCAAAATTTCTACTCTCTTTATTTGAGTATAATCCTTGAAGTGTTCTCCCAAAGCTATCATATCTTCATCAAAAGCACTGTATCCTTGAACTAAAACATATCTTAGCCAGAAAGGCTTGTTCTTTTCTTCCAACCATGCAGCGGTTCTCAGGGTTTGTTCGTTACTTCTTTCGGTAAGAGTTTTATGTCTTGTAGGATTAAATTCTTTAATATCCAGAAGTACAAGGTCGGCTAGCGAAAGAAGCTCCTTTACATCATCGTTCCATATACCACCATTTGTGTCAACGCAAATATGTATTCCGGCTTCTTTCAACATTTTGAACAAAGGTATCAATGCTTTTGCCTGAAAAGTAGGTTCTCCACCACTGAAAGTTATTCCTCCTTTGTTTCCGAAGAATGGTTTTTGGCTGACTGCCATCTTTAGTATTTCTTCAGGCATTGTTTCTTTGCTTTCTCCTTTTGAGTCTATAGTATCGGGGTTGGCGCAATAAAGACATCTGAAATTGCATCCCTGAAGGAAAACAACCAGTCGTATACCAGGACCGTCATATGTACCTAACGATTCGTAAGAATGTACTCTTATCATAAATTAAAAGTGTGTTTTATATATTTAAAAACAAAGGCTGCCCTAATGAAAAGGCAGCCTCTAGAATTATTATGCTTTTTAATAAGTCTTCTTATTATATTACATGCGCTGGTGGAAGCTGCGTGAAATTACTTCCAACTGATGTTCACGGCTAAGCTTGATAAAGTTTACTGCATATCCTGAAACTCGGATTGTAAGTTGAGGATACTTTTCTGGATGTTCCATAGCATCTTCCAGCATTTCACGGTTCAGTACGTTTACGTTCAAGTGGTGAGCACCTTTCACGAAATATCCGTCCATCATTGTTACCAAGTTCTCTATACGGCTATCTTTGTCTACTCCAAGAGATTTAGGAACGATAGAGAATGTATTACTGATACCATCCTGAGAGTCACGATAACGAAGTTTTGCTACAGAACTTAGAGATGCAATAGCACCGTTCTTGTCACGTCCATGCATTGGATTTGCTCCAGGGGCAAAAGCAACACCTTTTCCACGTCCGTCAGGAGTAGCACCTGTTTTCTTTCCGTACATTACGTTTGATGTAATAGTAAGGATAGATAGGGTAGGTTTTGCATTCTTGTAGATAGGAAGTTTCTTCAATTCTTCGTCAAAGTAGTAAATCAAATCTACTGCAAGGTGGTCTACGCGGTCATCGTCATTACCGAAGCATGGGAATTCGCCTTCAATATCAAAACCTTCAGTCAGTCCTATGTCATTACGTTTAGCTTTTACTGTTGCATATTTGATAGCAGAAAGTGAGTCTACAGCGATAGACATACCTGCTACACCATAAGCAAGGTTGATAGCATGTTCAGTATCAACAAATGCCATCTGAGCTTTTTCGTAATAATATTTGTCGTGCATATAGTGGATGATGTTCATCGCTTCATTGTAAACACGAGCCATTTCTTTCAATACTTTCTTGTAGTTGGCAAGAACTTCTTCAAAATTAAGGACGTCACCGCTAAGAACAGGGATATCTTTAACCATCAAAGTACCTGTATTTTCGCATCGTCCTCCGTTGATAGCAAGAAGAAGAGCTTTAGCCAAGTTACAACGTGCTCCGAAGAACTGTATATGACGGCCTATTTCCTGGTAAGATACGCAACAAGCGATACCGTAGTCATCAGAGTTACGTACTTCACGCATCAAATCGTCATTTTCATACTGTATAGATGAAGTATCAATAGAAACCTGAGCACAGAAATCCTTGAATCCTTTAGGAAGTTCAGGACTCCAAAGAACAGTCAAGTTTGGTTCTGGAGAAGGACCTAGGTTGTAAAGAGTCTGCAAGAAACGGAATGAAGTCTTTGTAACCTTAGTACGTCCATCGTTGAATCGGCCACCAATAGCTTCAGTTACCCATGTTGGGTCACCAGCAAAGATGTCAGTATAAGCCTGCATACGAAGATGACGCACCATACGCAATTTGATTACGAACTGGTCGATTAATTCCTGAGCATGGATTTCATCTATAATTCCGTTTGCCATATCATATTCGATGTAAATGTCAAGGAATGATGAAACGTTACCAAGAGACATAGCAGCACCATCTTGTTCTTTTACAGCAGCAAGGTAAGCCATGTAAACCCATTGAACAGCTTCCTGGGAATTTGTGGCGGGACGGCTTAGGTCAAGTCCATACTGTTGTCCCATAACCTTGATTTCCTTAAGAGCCTTGATCTGTTCAGCAACTTCTTCACGCTGACGGATTCTTGATTCAGTCATAGGGCCAGTCAGATGACGCAAGTCGTCAGATTTAGCTTCGATAATTCTGTCGATACCATAAAGTGCAAGACGGCGGTAGTCACCTATTACACGACCTCTGGCGTAGTTGTCAGGTAGACCTGTCAAGAAACCAAGAGAACGGAATGAACGAATTTCTTCAGTATAAGCATCGAAAACCCCGTCATTATGAGTCTTACGGTAATGAGTGAAAATGTCTTTCACTTTTGGGTCTACTTCAGTACCATTTTCACGACATGCTTTTTCTACTACTTTAATACCGCCGAAAGGCTTGATAGCACGGCGTAAAACTTCGTCAGTCTGTAAGCCTACAATCACCTCGTTATCCTTATCGATATACCCTGGAGCAAAAGATGTAATTGTTGAAACTGTAGATGGGTCTAGAGAGCGGACTCCATTGTTAGCACGTTCTTCAGCCAAAGCTTCAAGACATTTGTTCCAAACTGCTTTTGTTCGTTCTGTTGGGCCTGTCAAAAATGATGCGTCGCCTTCGTAAGGAGTGATGTTTGTTCTTACAAAGTCTGTAACATTGATTTCATGATTCCAACGACCTTCTTTAAAATTCATTACCATAGTAATTATAAGTTATAATGTTTTATATTGGTTTTACCTCTGCAAAGGTAACTATTTGTCCTGAATTATACAACTATTTGCATTAATGAAATTATTAATTTGTATTAATTAC
Organism: Phocaeicola sp.; assembly: GCA_020026175.1. Taxonomy (GTDB): domain Bacteria; phylum Bacteroidota; class Bacteroidia; order Bacteroidales; family Bacteroidaceae; genus Phocaeicola. The sequence goes on from JAHHQV010000043.1 coordinate 24,344, forward strand.
AACTTTATTTTCTCTACTCTATAATTATGTAGGTTGGTTTACTCAGGATAAAGATAGTATCTTGTTATTGTTATAGATTATATAATATAATGTGTTTTTTATTACTTGAAATTTTTGGAAATAAATAAATGCGAATTTTATAAAATAATAACTGCTTTATAATCAATGATGTATTTAAAAAAAGAGTACAAATATGCATAAAAAAGTACATAAAAGTTTGGAACTGTCAAAAAGTAGACATATCTTTGCATCGCATTTGAGAAATAATGCTGATAACAATTAAAGAATTGGAAGTTTGGGTGAGTGGCTGAAACCACCAGTTTGCTAAACTGACGTGCGGG
>JAHHQV010000044.1 GCA_020026175.1 Phocaeicola sp.
TTATTCAGAAATGGGCTCGTGAAAGGGCTTGCCTGAATATAAAGAAGTCTGTAAATGCTTTACAGCGTCATCCTTACGAACCGTGTTATTTGTTTGAATCGGGTATTCTTCCGCTCGAAAGATATCCTGTAAAGGGTGTGATATGGTATCAGGGTGAATCTAATGCACATAATATGGAAGCACATGATAAATTATTCAGATTGTTGGTTAATAGTTGGAGAAAACATTGGAGCAATGAGTCTATGCCGTTCTATTTTGTTCAGCTTTCAAGTCTGAACAGACCTTCATGGCCGTGCTTCAGAGACAGTCAGCGCAAGTTGATGAACGATATTTCATATTCGGGTATGGCTGTTTCGTCTGATTTGGGAGATTCGTTAGACGTACATCCTAGAAACAAGAAACCTGTGGGAGAAAGATTGGCACGTTGGGCTTTGTCGGATACTTATGGGTATGATATATTGCCTTCTGGTCCTTTGTTCAGAAATGCTGTTGTAGTAGATAACGGTATGGTTTCTGTTGGTTTTGATTATGCCAAAGGTATGTCTGCATCCGAAGGTAGACTGACTGGATTTGAAATAGCTGAATATGATGGTCTTTATTATCCAGCTGAGGCTGAAATAAAAGGAGAAAGAGTGCTGTTGACTTCTTCTGAAGTTAAGAATCCTAAATACGTAAGATATGGATGGCAGCCTTTTACAAGGGCTAATCTGGTAAATGAAGACGGATTGCCTGCTTCTACTTTTATGTCGGAAATCAAGGGTGTTGATATTCCGTGTTTGCCTGTTTCTCATGGTGTTTCTGCTCCTTTTTCGGGTATAATAGATGATTGTCTGATAGTGGCAGGAGGATGTAATTTTCCTGATGTTCCTGCTGCAAATGGTGGAAAGAAGGTTTATTATAGCAATATTTATGCTATAAATCTTAATGATTCTGGTAATAAGGAATGGCGTCTTATAGGGCAGCTTCCTCAAAGAGCGGCATATGGTGCTACGGTTGTAGTAAATGATAAAATTTACTTTATAGGTGGTGAGAATGAAAATGGAATGCTTGGTTCTGTTTACAGGCTTTCGATAGATAAGAATCATTGGAAGGCAGATTTGGAAAAGTTGCCTTCTATACCGGAAGGTATGTCAAACTTGTCGGGTACTGCTATTGGCAATCGTATATATATTACCGGTGGGATTACTGAAAGCTGTAGGAATAGTATGTATAGTATCTCTGTCGATTTATTGGATAAGTGGGAAAAACTTCCTAAATATCCAGGTAATAAGAGGATACAAAGTATTCTTTTGGGCAATGGCTGTGATGAACTTTATCTTGTTGGTGGATTTCAATCGCCTTTGAAAAAGAAATCCGGTGTACTTTCGGATGATGTTCTATGCTATAATACGGAGAAACGTATTTGGGAAAGAATGACAAAATTGCCAGAGGAGGCTGACGGAGGCAAGCGTTGCCTTGTAGGTGGAAGTGGCGTTTTGTATAAAGACATGTTTATACTTACGGGTGGAGTAAACTATTCTGTCTTTAGTGATGCTATAAATGGTAACGTATCTGAGGATTATCTGAAAAAGCCGATAGATTGGTATCGATTTAATGATGATATCCTTGTGTTTAGTCTGAAGAACAAGGCTTGGACTACTATAAATGATATAAATGGAATGTCTAAAGCAGGAGGTGTGCTGCTTGAAAATGATGGCTTGCTTTATATGGTTTGTGGAGAGTTGAAGCCTGGCATAAGGACAAATGAAATTATTGTAATACCTTTAGATATTTTATTATAATCCATTTTTGATTGATTTTCAAATTATAGTTTATATAAATTAAAGAGTTCGTCAGTGTATGTAAAGATACGCCTGGCGAACTCTTAGTTTTTTTATTAATAGTGATGGTTATAGATTGAATGATGCATTGATGTATGCATAGTATGAATTTTTAGTGTCTTGAGACTTTGGAGACCATATTCTGAAGTTAGGTGACAGTTTGATATATTTGCCCAGTTTGAACTCAATACCTGCCATTCCGTTCATTCCGTCACTTGAAATATCCCATGAGTCTTTTGATGTGAGATAATCCCACCTTCCGTAAATATTAATATTCTTTGATAGATTTATTGTAGAATAAACAGATACACCGCTTTTGTCGTTTTGGTCGGTAAACTTAGTATTCTTCATCAAATTATACTCTGCAGCAAATGACAACAACTTATTTTTGTAGCCAGCCATAAATGCCACATTTGTTGTTCCTTTTATAAGTTCTGGGGTTTCTGCCTTCTCTTTTATACTTTTGGCTGCTTCGTTGTATGATGCATATCCTCTTAGCATAAGACCTTTTACAGGTGAAACTGTAACTCCTGCCCCGTATTGCATGCCTTCATCTATCTGTAGTTTTTTATAACCTTCTCCGTTTGCTATTATAACGTCGGCAGATATTATATCGTTTATCTTATATTCGGCAGAAAAACCTAAGTCTGCACTGCTTCCGAACTTGTATTCATCTTGAAAAGATTTCATTACATATCTTTTGCCCCAGAAATCTTCTTGTTTTTTGAATTGTGTGGTACTTATGAGTCCTCCGTTAAGGGTAAGATTCTTGTGTTTCCATGTTACCATTGCATTTTTTATGAATCCTATCCGTTGGTATTCTTTTATTTCTTTGAAGTGTCCGAAGTCCATTACGGCTTTAATCTCGACATCGTGCGGTAGTTTGTATTTATATCCTATATATGCTCTGTCAAGATCAAATCCTCTGTCATGATTAACATGACCAAATCCTGAATGTACATCACTGAATATTGTAATGATTGCACTTCCTTTTTTTTCTACTTCTTTTGATTCGTTTTTAGCTGTACAAATGATGCTTGTACATAGCATCAATAAAGATAATACTTTTTTCAGGTTCATAAATATTTTATTTTTAAAATGCAAATTTCGCTTTTTTTTGTTACATAAGTATTTCATAATGTTTATAATTATATTATTTTTTTATTATAAGTATAAGTATAAAATAATTGATTTATATTTGTAATATAAATTTTTAACCTTATGTTTTATGAATAATAAATACTTACTTTTTTCATTTTTGACGACATCTTTCTGCCCTACTGCGTTTGGTAATGTCTTAAGTTCGACAAAGGAACATAAGCCTAATATTATCTTTATATTATGTGATGATATGGGATATGGAGATCTTGGTTGTTATGGACAGAAATACATCAATACCCCTAATATAGACCGTATGGCACAGGAAGGCATGCGCTTTACTCAGGCATATGCCGGAAGTCCTGTTAGCGCTCCATCGCGTGCCACAATAATGACAGGACAACATTCAGGACATTCTCATGTACGTGGAAACAAGGAATATTGGAAAAATGTTTCTACTGTAAGATATGGAGACAATGAGGACTTCTCTGTAGTGGGACAAGAACCATACGACCCTAATCATATTATCCTTCCTGAAATAATGAAGAAAAATGGTTATACTACAGGCATGTTCGGTAAGTGGGCAGGTGGATACGAAGGCTCGTGCTCTACTCCCGACAAGCGTGGTATAGATGAATATTATGGATTTTTATGTCAGTTTCAGGCTCATTTGTATTATCCTAACTTCCTTAACCGTTATAGCAAGTCGAAGGGAGACACAGCTACAATACGTGTAGTGATGGATGAAAACATTAAATATCCTATGTATGGCGATGATTATAAGAAACGTCCTCAATATTCGGCTGATATGATTCATAAAGAGGCTCTTGAATGGATAGACTCTCAGGATGGAAACCAGCCTTTTTATGGTTTCTTTACTTATACTCTTCCTCATGCAGAACTTGTTCAGCCTAACGACTCTATTCTTAAGGCTTATAAGAAGAAATTCTTTGTTGACAAGACTTGGGGTGGTTCTGAAGGAAGCCGTTATAATGAGGCTGTACATACTCATGCTGAATTTGCAGGCATGATAACTCGTTTGGATAAATATGTGGGAGAAATTTTTTCTAAGTTGAAGGAGAAAGGTCTTGATGAAAATACCATAGTTATTTTCAGTAGTGACAATGGCCCTCACGAAGAAGGGGGTGCAGATCCTGATTTTTTTGGTCGTGATGGCAAGTTGCGTGGTCTGAAACGCCAATGTTATGAAGGTGGTATAAGAATACCTTTTATTGTACGTTGGCCTGGTAAGGTAAAGGCTGGCAGTGTGAACGAACATCAGATGGCATTCTATGATATAATGCCTACATTCTGTGAACTGTCAGGCGACAAAAAATTCCCTAAGAAATATTTGAACAAGAAGCTTGAGGGTGATTGTTTTGATGGTATATCATTTGCTCCTACCCTGCTTGGTAATGATGAAGACCAGAAAAAGCATGATTTTCTTTATTGGGAATTCCATGAAACAGATCAGATGGCTGTACGTATGGGCGATTGGAAACTAGTGGTGAAGAAGGGTAAACCTCATCTTTATGATTTGTCGAAAGATATTCATGAGGATAATGATATATCTGCACAACATCAGGATATTGTAAAGCAGATGGTAGATATAATAATGAAGGAACACAGAAATAGTGATATATTTAAAATAACACTACCTAAAATCTGAAGTTATATTTTTCAAAATTATTGAATATTCTATCAATGATATTAGGAATCCATCATTATTGCATGGTAATTATTGCTGTAATGGTGGATTTTCTGTTGGCATATGGTTAAGCTTGATAAAAAACAAACGGTAAACAAACTATTGTTATTAGTTTGCTTACCGTTCTGTTATTGTTTGCTTTAGTTTTCAAGACATTATATTGTAATATTCTGAGAAACAGATGTTATAAAGTCCTTTATCTTGATTATATGTAATTATTTCGCTATAATAAGATAATAGTTTTTCTTACCTCTCTGTACTAGTATATATTTACCGTCAAGAAGGTCATTTGCATTTATTTCTTGGTCGAATGTTGTAAGTTTTTCTTTGTTTAAAGAAACTCCACCGCCTTGTACCATTTTTCTCATTTCTCCTTTAGAAGGGAATATGTTAGTTATATCTGCCATTAAGTCTACAGCTTTTACTCCTGCTTCTATAGCTGATTTTGCAATTTCAAATTGTGGAACACCTTCGAAAACAGAAAGAAGAGTATCTTCGTCTAGTTTCTTAAGGGCATCAGATGTAGCATTACCAAATAGTATACCTGAGGCTTCTACAGCAGCATTGTAGTCTTCTTCAGAGTGAACCATTATAGTAACTTCTTTGGCAAGTCTTTTCTGAAGGGCGCGCATATGTGGAGCTGTTTCATGCTCGGCTATAATTGCATCTATTTCTTCTTTTGTAAGTGAAGTGAATATCTTGATATATTTTTTAGCATCATCATCGCTTACGTTCAGCCAGAACTGATAGAACTTATATGGAGATGTATATCTAGGGTCTAACCAGATGTTTCCTGATTCTGTTTTACCGAATTTACCTCCGTCAGCTTTTGTGATAAGAGGGCAAGTCAGCGCAAATACTTCTCCTCCGTTTGTACGGCGTATCAGTTCTGCACCTGTAGTTATATTTCCCCACTGATCTGAACCACCGAGCTGAAGTTTGCAGTTTCTTGTTTCGTATAGATGCAGGAAGTCGTATCCTTGTAACAGCTGATAAGTAAATTCTGTGAATGACAGACCGTCGCGAGCTTCTCCGTTCAATCGTTTCTGTACAGAATCTTTTGCCATCATATAGTTTACGGTAATGTGTTTCCCTACTGTACGTGCAAAGTCAAGGAAAGAGAAGTTTTTCATCCAGTCGTAGTTGTTTACCAGTTCAGCTCTGTTAGGGGCATCAGATTCAAAATCCAAGAATTTGCCCAACTGCTTTTTGATACATTCCTGATTGTGGCGCAAGGTTTCTTCATCCAAAAGATTACGTTCCTGTGATTTTCCGGATGGGTCACCAATCATACCTGTTGCACCTCCTACAAGAGCCAGCGGTTTGTGTCCGCAATGCTGGAAATGTCTCAGCATCATAACACCGCAAAGGTGACCGATATGAAGTGAGTCAGCTGTAGGGTCTATACCCAAGTATGCTGTAACCATTTCTTTTTCAAGTAGTTCTTCTGTGCCTGGCATCATTGTGTGTACCATTCCACGCCATCTTAATTCTTCTACAAAGTTCATCGAATGAAATTCTTAGTTTAACAATAATTTTATATGTTTTTTTATGATAATGACAAAATTACGACACTTTATTATAATAACAAACTTTTATCCTTTAAAAAACAGATTATTAGTGTTTTCTGTGATAATGTTTGTCAGTTCTTCAGGTTCTATATTTAATAATGTAGCTATATTTTCTGTTATTTGTGATATTGTGAGTTTGCTATTGTCCGTTTCCGTCAGAAGTTTTTCTTTGGGTATACATTTAATTGTTTCATGGTTGAATTTTTCTCCTATTGATATAAAAATATCATGTGACAACAACTGCATGGCTGTTTCTTTTTTCCCTCTGAATCCGTGTATTATCCATTTTTGTTTTGGCCTGAATTGTTTTTTTAATGAAATTATATCATTATTTGTTTTTACAGAATGTATAATAAGTGGAAGTTTTAATTCCTCTGATAACTCTATCATAGATGTAAAAGCCTGGTATTGAAGTTCGATAGGTGTGTTGCACAGTTTGTCTATACCACATTCTCCTATAGCTTTTACTTTATTATTATAAGTTGCGGTATTTCTGCCCCACTCTATCTGTTGCATGATGTTATTTTCGGTAATAAACCATGGATGTATCCCTACTGATATATATTTAGCCAGCTTGAATGATTCTGATTCATAGTCTTCTATACAAAAGCTTATTATTTGTGTGTCATTGTTTTCTGTTATGATGTGTGAGTGTATGTCTGTAATCATAAATCAAGCTTTTTCAAGGGTTATAATAAGGATGGTTGTTGGTTTAAGGTACAGGGTCATATCCTGATCCTCCCCAAGGATGGCATCTTAGAATTCTTCTGACAGCTAGATAGAGACCTTTTATCGGCCCGTGTTTTTTTATTGCTTGTACTGCATATTCCGAACATGTTGGTGTGAATCTGCATGCCTGTGGAGTGAATGGAGATATACAATTCTGATAGAAGTATATAGGTATAACAAGTATGTATGTCAATGCTTTTCTGATAATATTCATGGCTTGTTTTTATATTATTTTTTCAGAAGTGAGTTGAAGAAGTTTTACGATTTTCTTTTCAACCTCCTCCGAAGTGTGTAGTTCCTTGTCAAGCCAGATGAATGCTATTGCAGCTTTTTTGCCTTTTTCTTCCAATACATCTGTAAGTATAGATTTGTTTTTTCTGTATGCTTCTCTTATCTGTCTTTTTACTCTGTTTCTTTTCACAGCCCTTTTAAATCGTTTTTTAGGAACGCTTGTCAAAATAGAAACAGTGGGAGCGTCATCGTTTTCTATAATCATATATACAATTCTGAGCGGGAAAGCAGGAATTGATTTGCTCTCACCTGAAAACAGCTTCTCAATAAGTATCTTGCTGTTCATTCGTTCTTTTTTATCTAAAGTGAATTTTTTGTTTTCGCTCATGATTGATACTGTTATTATATTACGTAAATAAAGAAACCGGAAGTTTCGTACTGCAAAGTTAAGAACTTTATCGATACAAAACATCCGGTTATATTGATATATTGAATATTATATCGTATTACTTGTTGTGTTCGCGTATAAAATTATCCAAAGCAGCAGGCATTGACGGTGCAGAAGCAGATGGAGCTTCAAGGTCAAGACGTAATCCTGCATCTTTTACAGCTTTAGCAGTAGTAGGTCCGAAACTTCCTATTGCTATATCCTTTTGGTCAAAGTTCGGAAAGTTTTTGATGAGCGACTGTATTCCTGCCGGGCTGAAGAATACAAGCATATCATAGTCGAAACTTTCGTCTTTAGTAAAATCGTTGCTCACCGTTCTATACATTACTGCTTCTGTATGCTCTATCTTATTTTTGTCAAGCAGAACCTTTATCTCATCATTATGAACGTCAGACATAGGTATGAAATATTTTTCTGAACCATGCTTTACTATAGTAGGTAGTAAGTCGGTAAATTTACCTGTAGGTCCGAAGAATACTTTACGTTTTCTATATTGAACATATTTTTGTATATATAATGCTATAGCTTCAGATGTACAGAAATATTTCATTGTTTCCGGTATAGTCACACGTAGTTCCACGCAAAGATTAAAGAAATGATCAATAGCATGACGTGATGTAAATACTATTGCAGTATGATCCAAAATGGAAACTTTTTGTTGTCTAAACTCTTTAGCTGTCAAGCTTTCTACTTTGATGAATGGGCGAAAATCTATTTTCACTCCGTATTTCTCAGCTATATCGAAATATGGTGATTTCTCTGTCGTAGGCTTAGGCTGAGAAATAAGTACTTTCTTTATCTTCAATTGTCCTAATTTTTTAAATCAATATGCTATTAACTAACCCTATGCTTTTATACAATACCAAATCCGGTATTATTTCGAGGGTGCAAAAGTACAAAATTAAATGCAATGAGCCATACAAACTTCGGAAAAAGTATTTTATGCAGTTGTAAAATAACAATATTTTGCTTAAAACGATAATAATTAGTACGATAATAGAAGAATAATGAAATTCAGAGTCCAAGAAAATTATGTAAGCCACTGCTGCAAAAAGCACTAGACCCATTGATGATACTATATTGAAGAATGATTTGTGCCATAATTTTCTCTTTTCTTTGTCAAAAAAAATCCAATCAATTGTTGTGTATGTTATCCATTTTATGATGAGGAATATGAAGAATATTCCGATATAGATTAACATCATTTCAAGGTGGTTCGTTTTGTTGAACAGAATGGGTGATGCGTATGATTGGTAATGATAAGTGATTAGGCTGCACATTATTATGGTTGTGGTACACAATAGCAGTGTAGGCAGAATGTATGTCTGGTTATTATTGTTGTCGAAAAGGCTGTTTCTTCCTGGGGTTACGATACAGCTTTTCAGCAGATGCCATATACTTTTGTTATCATTTTGTATAGCTACTACTATGAGAAAAAAACTGAGGACCAGAACAGATATTATATTTCCGTCAGAATATAGCTTGTATGGTATAGGTTCTCCCTGCATGCCTTGGCATGAGGTATTTGCGTCTGTATTATGTATTGTGTTTATACTGTCGTTGTAAACTGTCCACTGGTTCATTGTCATTATATAGCTTATATTTCTGCAAATTTACAAAAATCTTTGTCCCATAAAGGTGTCTTGCTCAATAATTCTACAGCCTCTTCAGGTGTATTTGCCACTTCCCACATTTTTTTGTGTTCCTTCCTCATAAAGTTGTTTTCTATAGCTTTGTCAAGCATTTCTATAATAGGATTATAGTATCCGTTAGTATTTAATATTACAATAGGCTTCAGATACAGTCCCAGTTGTTTCCATGTTATGATTTCAAGCAGTTCTTCCATTGTGCCGCATCCTCCGGGTAGTGCAATGGTTGCATCGCTCAGTTTTGCCATAAGGCTTTTCCGTTCGTGCATAGTTTCTGTTTCAATCAACTGTTGAGATTTTTGTGATGCCAGTTCTGTTCTACCATGAAGCGCGGTATAACTCCTGTTACTTTGCCTCTTGTTTCGAGAGCAGAATCTGAAACGGCAGCCATAAGACCCTGTATGCCTGCCCCATTGATGATGCTAATACCTTTTTTTGCCAATAGTTTTCCAAGTTTTCTTGCATCCTCAAAATATATACTGTCTATCTGACTGCTTGATGCGCTATATACGCATACAGAGTTTATCTTTTCCAATTTGAATAAGTTTTATAGGTTGTGTCAAATATGTTTTTATAATGGAATTTGCAATAGTATGATAATTTATTAAGTGCTTGATTCATTTTGTTATGCAAATATATACATCTTTCAGCATCTTTACAATTGATATTCTACAATTTATAGAAATCCCCTATAGATAAAGCACTTGCAAACCTGTCAGTCTTATCAAAATGATAGTATGTGATAACTGAGTCTTGTGGCTATAACTATAGGGGAAGGAGAATGAAAAAGTGACAGACTTCAAGTTTATAAAAACAGTATATCTTTTGAGGTATAAAGATATTTGTTATTTATTCAATTGAGGTTTATCGTTGTTTCCTGATAGATTATATAAATTTAGAGTCTTTGATATTTGGTCAAAGGAAATTAGAGAATCACCTTTTACATCAAAATGAACAATTTTTTTGCTATCGCATAATAAATATTGACAATCGAACGTGATTTTGTCTTGAATATCAAATTTAAGAATAGTTTTGCAATCATCAACATCTTTGTCATCTCTTGCCGATAGATATAAATAATGTCCGTCAATACAGCAATCAAATATGCTAAAATAAGGTAACCTTTTCTCTAGTGCCTTAGTGTCAAGCCAATCGGAAACAACCGGTATTCTTCTTAAATCATAATTCTCAATTAAAGTTCCGTTAAAGTCATATTTTTCTATTATAGGTACAATTTTTCCAATTGTATATAGATTTTTTTCACTTGCAACGACATGTCTGCTGCTGCCAAATCTATAATCTTTAGAATCTAGTGTAGACGTAAATTGTCCCATATATCGCATTTCTTTATTTTCCATATTATACATGGATATTGTGTGATCTTTGTCTTTATTGTTTGTAAAATAATAAACAATAGAATCGTTTATATAAGTTCTCAGGTGACCGCCTATATCATCTTTTTGGGGTAAGTTCATTTTTTTCATTTTACCATTGTCCATATATTGCATTAATGGCGTAAGATAACCGCTGAAAAACAATCCATTCTCATTTATGAAAAGATTATGTGCTAGAATTGGTATATCGATACGTTCAATTTTTCCGTCAGGATGTATCTTAATCAAAAAATTCACATCAGAGAATGAGACATAAATATTTTTATTATAAATTCTTGTTTGGGATACAAATTCGAAAGGAATAGAATCTATATTTAAGTCAATTGTACTGCTTTTTTTCAGTTCAACCGTATCAATATCCTGCAAAAGGGTAATTTCTTCTTTTTTTATATTCTTGCACGAATATAATACACTAACAAAGACTATAAATATTGATAGATATAAATATTTATTTTTCATAGACATTGCATTTTATTGTTAACTTTTTCATAGTCTCATCCTTACCGTAATTTACTATGGTATATATTTTCTGTTTACCAAATTTTCCGGCAGTATTTATAGTAAGGGTAATATATGTAGTATCTTTAGGATTCAACATGTATTTACCAACATGGTAACTTGTACATGAACATTCGGGATTGACGTAGTTTATGGCTATTTTATTTTTTGTTTTATTTTCAAGGACAAACTTTGCTGTCAAGATTGTATCATTGGGAATAGTTCCGAAGTCGATTAAACTTGGTTGAAAAGATACTTGTTTATTATTGTTTTGTGAGTAAGTTGAGAATGGAAATAATAACATTGATATAAAAAGATACTTCTTCATAATTATTATAATTTGAATTTATAAAAAACAATTTTCTCGTTTTCCTCATCTATAGGTACAGAAGCATAAAAATAAGGTTCATAATACCCTATGACCTTAAAATCTTTAGGAGTTTCCACATCACCAATTAAAACATTCTCTTTATATATTTGTAATCCATCTTTTCCCAAATCATTTTCTTTCTTGTAAGAACGGAATAATAATTTTTGCTCATCAATGTATTCAAGCCATGTGAAATAGCTATATTTCTCCCTTTGTTCCATACTCTCTTTTCTGAAATCTCTTATGGTATGAAGTGTCGAATAGTTCTTGTTCATATTTTTTCCATCATAACCAAATGCTGTTATTGGGTTGAAATCATTGTCATAAACATATATAAGGCTATCGGCTTCGTAATTGACATAGAAATTCCCTTCTTTATCAATGTCGTAATTCACAAATGAGAATTGCTTGGTATTGTCTTCTTCGTATGTTTCTGGATAATCTCCAAAGACTTTTGTTCTTTCTCCTGTTTCTATGTTGATGGAAACTATGGAATGGGCATTTTCTTTATATCTTTGATATGATGTGAACATGTGAAGATCCGGATGTTCACAGAATACATTGCTGTAAACTATATTCTTGTAATTTCTAAGTATTAGTTTAGGATAACATAAGGTATACAAGAATGGATCTTCGTATGAGACCTTTGGTTTCTTTTTATTTGGAGCTATGAGGAAAAAGCTCTCTTTTTCAAACTGATTATTAAAAATATAACAATCATTACTAGGTCCCACCAAGAAGTATCTGTCGTCATTTAAATGACAAAATCCAACTATATTTCTAGTAGCGAGTTCATTTGGACCTTGACCTTGTCTCAGATGCTTTCCTGAAAAACGTCCTTCATTGTCAAAAGAGAAAATCGTACAGAATTTATCGTCTATATAAAATAAGGTGTCGTTTATAAACTGCAAATAGCCCAAATATGAGGCATCTACAAACTCACATTCCACTTTGTTTAAATCGATTTTTGATATTTGAATATCTGGTAAGGTATTTACGACACTGGGAAGTTTGTTTACATTGTTACAACCAACAAAGGATAATGAAAATAACAAAGTTCCTAATAAGAATGATTTACTATTCATTGTTTTTTATTATAAATGTAAAAAGCCTTTGAAGTATATTGGGCCTCAAAAGCTTTTTATAGGTTATCAAATTAATTAGAACAACTTGTATTATATAGAGAGCAATCTTGACTGCTATTGATAGCACAATCAACCCCCCAATTATCACGTTTGCATCCAGTTCCCCATATTAAACCACAACTACAATGATATAAGTCTTCCCATTCATTGTTAGCCAATGCTTCAATATTGGTAAGATTCATGTTGAACATTTGTGTTTCTTTCTCTTTCTGGTTAAAGTTCCACCCTGTAATCACTGCTAATGATGCAAAAACAATTACAATTACTGCTTTCTTTTTCATAGTTATTTAATGTTTATTTTAGGGTTCTGTTGATTCATTTTTTATATTCTTGTTTTAGGATAGTAGAACCCCTTAACTCTCCTTATAAGAATATTGCAAAAATATACAAAAACACTCACTTATTATACAAAAAAAAATACTTTTATATACTAAAAAGTTTTAATTACCTGATGGCTGCTTATTAAAATGTTTTTACATTCACTTATATATCTCATTTATTATTAATTAGTACATAGTTTGATAACAATTATTTTAAAATAAAAAACGGAGAACTGATTGCTGACATAGCATGCTGCCACAACAAATCAATTCTCCGTTTTTATGATTATGATTAAAGACCGAAAGCTGCCTTAACCTTGTCTACATAGTCAAGCTTTTCCCATGTAAACAATTCTACTTCCATAGTCTTGTTGCCTTCGTATAGAGATTCGAATGTTTTTGTAACTACCTTAGGTTCTCTTCCCATGTGTCCGTATGCAGCAGTTTCGCTGTATATCGGATAACGTAGTTTCAGACGCTCTTCTATAGCTTTTGGTCTCATGTCGAATATTTCATCTACTTTCTTTGCAATTTCGCCATCAGTCATATTTACGTTGCTTCTGCCATAAGTGTTTACGTAGATATTTATAGGACGAGCTACGCCGATGGCATAAGAAACCTGTACAAGCACTTCATCTGTAACTCCTGCCGCTACAAGATTTTTCGCAATATGACGTGCTGCATAAGCTGCACTACGGTCTACCTTGCTAGGGTCTTTTCCAGAGAAAGCACCACCTCCGTGAGCTCCTGCACCTCCATATGTATCAACTATAATCTTACGTCCTGTAAGACCTGTATCACCATGAGGACCTCCGATAACGAACTTTCCTGTAGGGTTTACGTGATATATTATCTTGTCGTTGAACAAAGCAAGAACTTCTGGATTGTGTATTTCAGAAATAACTCTTGGCATAAGAATTTCGATAACGTCCTTGCGTATCTGTGCAAGCATTTCTTCATCAGCTTTCAACTGAGCTTCCTTGGAAGAGTCTTTAGGGGCGATGAAGTCGTCATGCTGTGTAGAAACTACAATAGTGTCTATTCTCACAGGACAACGGTTGTCATCATATTCTATTGTAACCTGACTTTTTGCATCTGGGCGAAGGTATGTCATTACTTTTCCTTCACGACGTATGTCGGCAAGTACCATAAGTACCTTATGCGCCAAGTCAAGTGATAGAGGCATATAGTTTTCAGTCTCTTTAGTAGCATAACCAAACATCATACCCTGGTCTCCGGCTCCCTGATTCATAGGGTCTTCACGTTCTACACCACGGTTGATATCAGCACTCTGTTCGTGTATTGCAGAGAATACACCGCAAGAGTTTCCGTCAAACATATATTCGCTTTTAGTATAGCCTATCTTGTTTATAACTTCTCTGGCTGTACGTTGCAAATCTATGTACGCATTGGTTTTCACTTCCCCGGCCAATACTACCTGTCCGGTAGTTACCAGTGTTTCGCAAGCTACTTTAGAACTGGGGTCGTATGCCAACAGTTTGTCAAGTACAGCATCCGATATTTGATCGGCTACTTTGTCGGGGTGTCCTTCAGACACCGATTCGGATGTGAATAAGTATCCCATATTACGTTTTAAATTTAAAAAATTAATGATTTAAATTATCCGTGTACGGACAGAGTAGAAATGTGTTCAGGAATATTTGTTTTTAGCATTTTTTTCCGTGGTTGCAAGCTACTCAAATCTTTCCACTTCTTATTTTCTTTGGCAAAGATACTCATATAATTTGGAATAGTTACAAATTGAATATTCTTTTAACATAAGTTTTTGCCATTATATGCCTATACATGTTTGTTAAACTTATTTTATATTAGATCTTTCAGCTTTTTTCCTGTTACAGGATGTATTGTATCGCCGGCAATTTCAATTAGAGGTTTCATCACGAAATCTCTTTCAGTCATTAGAGGGTGTGGTATTACCAGATCTTTAGTATTCATTATACGGTCGTCATATAGAAGTATGTCTATATCTATGATACGGTCGGAATACACTCTGTTGACAGATTTGCTCGTCCTTCCCATTTCAATTTCTATTTCTTTAAGGATAGATAGAATCTGATGAGGCTCAAGTTGGGTTTCAACACATAGAACCGCATTAAGGAAACCGTTTTCTGATTCAAAACCCCACGGATCTGTTTCTATAAAAGAAGATAGGGAAGTCACCTCCCCTATCTTTTCTTTTATCTTTTCTACAGCCGTGTTGAGATTTTCCTCTTTATTCCCGAGATTAGTTCCCAGTCCTAAATAAACTGTAGCCATTGTTTATTTTATTTATCAAGAATCAACATAGCATCCCCGTATGTACCGAATCGGTAGTCTTCTTTAAGAGCTATATTGTAAGCATCCATTATTAAATCATATCCACCGAAAGAGCATACAAGCATCAACAATGTAGACATAGGCATATTGAAGTTGCTTATCATTGAGTTTGCAACTTTAAAATCGTATGGAGGGAATATGAATTTGTTTGTCCATCCATTATATTCTTTCAGATGTCCGTCTGTGCTTACAGCTGTTTCTATGGCTCTCATAGTTGTAGTACCAACAGCACATATATTACGTCCGTTGTCTCTAGCATTGTTTACGATGTTGCATGCTTCGGCATTTACAAACATCTGTTCCGAGTCTACCTTATGTTTAGTAAGGTCTTCTACATCAATTTCACGGAAGTTGCCCAAGCCTGCATGCATAGTTATGAAAGCAAAGTCTATACCTTTGATTTCCATTCTTTTCATAAGTTCTCGGCTGAAATGAAGTCCTGAAGCTGGAACGGTTACTGCCCCTTCATACTTGGCGAAAATGTTTTGGAATCTTTCTTCATCAATGGCTTCAGCACGGCGGTTCACGAATGGAGGCAACGGTGGTTCTCCAAGAGCATAAAGAGCTTTTTTGAATTCATCATGCGGACCATCATACAAGAAGCGCAATGTACGTCCTCTTGATGTAGTATTGTCGATTACTTCTGCCACCATCGAGTCGTCTTCTCCGAAGTAAAGTTTGTTCCCGATACGTATTTTGCGGGCCGGGTCTACAAGCACATCCCAAAGGCGCAGTTCTTCATTTAGTTCTCTCAGCAAGAACACCTCTATTTTTGCTCCAGTCTTTTCTTTGTTTCCATACAAACGGGCTGGGAATACTTTAGTATTGTTGAAGATAAATACATCCTTGTCGTCAAAGTATGTCAGTATATCCTTAAACACCTTGTGTTCTATTTCTCCGGTTGACTTGTGTACTACCATAAGGCGTGACTCGTCTCTGTAATCGGTTGGATACAACGCTATTTTTTCATCCGGTAATTTGAATTTGAATTGCGATAGTTTCATCTTTCTTCCTTTCTTCCTTAATCGTTTGTAACTTCAATGTCCTGTTCGTTGAGCCATTGCTCAAAATTATCTACACTCATGCAATCTTTAAGTTCTACCTCTCCTACTCTGGTTCGGATAAGTCCGGTGAGATGTGCTCCACTATCAAGAGCCTGGCCAATATCTCTTGCCAAGGCTCTGATATATGTACCTTTACTGCATACCACCCTTATCTTTATTTCGGGCAGATTACATTCAAGCAACTCTATATCATCTATAACAAGAGTCTTTGCTTTTAGTTCAACTTCGTCTCCTTTTCTTGCAAGGTCGTAAGCTCTTTTTCCGTCTACCTTACATGCCGAGAAAACAGGAGGAATCTGTTCTATTGTTCCAATAAACTTCTTTAGTGTATTGTCAACAAGTTCTTTGGTTATGTGTTCTGTAGGATATTCGGCATCAACTTCCTTCTCAAGATCAAAAGACGGTGTAGTAGCGCCAAGTTTTATGGTTGCTATATATTCTTTCGTATGATATTGGAACTCTTCTATCCTCTTTGTGGCCTTTCCTGTGCAGATAATCATTACTCCGGTAGCAAGAGGGTCCAGTGTGCCGGCATGACCGACTTTTATTTTCTTCACCCCTATTTTACGGCTTATATGATACCTCAGTTTGTTGACTACAGCGAAAGACGTCCATTTCAACGGTTTGTCTATATATATAATTTCTCCTTCTTTAAAATTCAGCATAAGTTGTACATCAGTTTAAAAGTGATACGGCAATAGTTATCGCTCCAGCTATAGCACAATATATACCGAAATAAACCAGTTTTCCTTTCTTCACAATGTTAATCATCCATTTGCATGCTATACATCCAGAAACAAATGCTGCTATAAATCCTGCTGCAAGTGCACCTATTGACATTTCAGAGTCTGCAGTAGAAGCTCCTTTTATTATTTCCATACCGCTCAGCAGTGCTTCTCCCAATATAGGAGGGATAACCATCAGGAATGAAAATTGTGCAAGATTCTCTTTCTTGTTTCCTAAAATAAGACCTGTTGCTATTGTAGAACCCGAGCGTGAAAGTCCTGGCATCACGGCACAAGCTTGTGCAAGGCCAATGATAAAAGCATCTTTAAGGCTTATCTTTTCTTTTTTACGAGGTTTGGCATAATATGAATAAGTGAGCAGTATAGCTGTAAGCAGCAACATACATCCCACGATAAGTAGTCCGGAACCGAATATTTTTTCTACATAGTCTTTAAAGAACAGTCCTACTATACCTACCGGTATCATTGAAATGATGATGTTCATCACATATCTTGTTTCCTCGTTCATCTGGAATTTGAATAATCCACGGAAAATCCAGTCTACTTCTTTCCAGAGAATTACAAGTGTACTAAGTACTGTAGCTACATGTACAACTATGGTAAATGTAAGGTTTTCTTCACCCTCTATACCAAAAAGAGCAGACCCTATGGCCAAGTGTCCGCTACTGCTCACAGGAAGATACTCGGTCAGTCCCTGTAGGATGCCGAGTATGACAGCTTCAATCCAATTCATTTTACTTTTTAGTTTTGTTTGTTATTAAGTGATCTAGGTTTATGTAATATTCCATATATCATGAATATGAATCCGGCAAAGCATACCAGCGGTGCTACTTTTATGCGTCTTACACTGAATATGTCTGGTTCGAAAGCTGTTTCGGTAGAACCAGGACCAGTCATAAGCAACAGGCCTATGATGATGACCGCCATTCCTATCGCAAGCAGGATAAAATTGGTCTTGTCAAAAGCAAATTTTGTTTTGTCCATATATTTAAATGTTTTTTGTTATGCAGAGGGTTAATACAGTTCGCTAATCTTCATTCTCAGATACTTGTTTATAGAGAAATAGGCACAAAGTGTAGTTATCATTACACCGAACGAAATAACAGATACTACCACTATTACTATACTCTTTAATGATACTACTGCTATCAGGTCGGGTTCATAGCTTACTATAATATAAGCTCCCGAAGTCAGTAGACTTCCTGCTGCTACTCCTGATATTATTCCAATCCAAAGGTTTCTTATAATAAACGGTTTCCTTATAAATTCCCAGCTGGCTCCTACCAGTTTCATGGTATGTATAAGAAATCTTTTAGAGTATATCGTAAGTCTGATGGTATTGTTGATTAGTGAAAAAGATATTAGAGACAAAAGTCCTGCAAACCCTAAGAGGAATGCACTTATTTTCTTCAGATTGTTGTTTACCGCTCCCATAAGATTCTGAGGATAGCTTACTTCTATAATGTTCTTGTCATTCCTCAGTTCCTTTTCTATCCATTTTATACTGTCGGGATGCGTATATTCAGCATTCAGTCTTATTTCTATAGTAGCATTGAAAGGATTGTGTCCCAGAAACTCGCTTGGGTCTGTTCCCATGGCTTCTGTCTGTTCTTTCAGTGCCTGTGCTTTAGATATGTAAGTGGTACTCTTTACATATTTCTTTTTGTTCAGGTTTCCTTGAAGTTTTATGATGGACGTCTCTTTTATCTGATTGTCCAGTATAGCGCAAAAGGAAATGTTTTCTTTGATATACACAGAAAGATTGTTTGCGGTAAGAACAAAAAACACCACAAGCCCCAACAAGAACAACACCATAGTTGTGCTTATTCCTGCGGTAATAAATTGCATATCTAGTATAGACTTGTTTCTTTTTTTCATAATTGTTTTTTTCTGAATATGTATATCATCGAACTGCTTTTTTCTTTCGACTGTATAGATGAAAACCAGGCCATTGTTCCGGTTATAAGTCCGCTAATGAAAGGCGAAAGACTTTTCTTATATTTTTCAGTCAACATCGAAACGTAAAAAGCGTCAAACGGCATCGGATATTTTTCTTTGAGTGAAAATCCATGTCTTGTTGCAAGTTCGTTTATAGTTGATGGAGTGAAATGCCATAAATGACGTGGAACATCATACGCAGCCCACATTTCTTTATATTTCAGTGCGTCATAAGA
This sequence comes from Phocaeicola sp., assembly GCA_020026175.1. Lineage (GTDB taxonomy): Bacteria > Bacteroidota > Bacteroidia > Bacteroidales > Bacteroidaceae > Phocaeicola. The sequence goes on from JAHHQV010000044.1 coordinate 19,303, forward strand.
TTTGCAGTTGGGCACTGCTATTATCAGAGTTCCATTATCTTTCAGCAGACTATATATAGTATCCCAAGTCTTGTTCAGTTGCTCAAGATGCTCCATTACATGCCAAAGAGTAACCACATCGAGAGACTTCTTCTCCAGAGCAAACAGGTTTTCGTGAGACATGACTTCAATTCCAAAATGTTCTTTTGCAAACATTCTGGCTTCAGGACTTTTTTCAATAGCAGAAACATCCCATCCATTTTCCTTCATCTTGTTGATGAAATATCCTGTACCTGTACCAATATCCAGTATTTTCCCACAAGACAAGCCGCTACTTTTCTCTACCAGTTCAGCTTTCTTCTGCAGCATAATCTTTCTCACCCTGTGGTATACCGAATTCATCAGTCCCTTGTGAGTGTCGCTATGGGATATATAATCCGGAGTTTCATAATATCTTCCTATTTCCGCCTCCACAGGAGCTTTTTGTGTGAATAAAAAGTCACAGCCAGTGCAGCGGTACAAGTCGAAAGACTCGCCCGTAGCATAGTGGTCAGTACATGTCATTACCTTACTGAAGTCTGTATGTCCGCATACTGGACATTTTTCTATATATAGTTTATTCACTTTTATCCCTAATTTGCTGCAAAATAACAAAATTAATGGATATTTGTGCTATTTCTTTAAAAGTTTTTAAGAGTATAATGTGTTTTAGTGATGTTTTTATATCTTTGTGATATAGATAAAATTTGAATACAAATGGAAAATAGAAAATTAACACGTTCAAATGACCGTATGCTGGCTGGTGTATGTGCAGGGCTGGCAGAGTATTTCGGATTCGAAACCACGATGGTGAGAATAGTTTATACATTGCTTACAGTGTTCACTGCTTTTTCTGGAGTGATAGTATATCTTATTCTTATGATAATTATGCCCGAAAGAAGAATTTACTATTGATTTATAGGGTTGTACGATTGTTCTGATTTCAATATTCTTTGGTGTAAATTATATAAAAAAAGAAACATGAAGGTATCTGAATATACTTTCATGTTTCTTTTTTATATTTTATTCTGTTACTTCCATCCCTTTCAGTGTAGCCGAACTTGATTCTGTGATTTTCACTTTCACGAAGTCACCTATACGGTGTGTACCTCTGTCGAATACTACAACCTTGTTTTGTTCAGTGCGTCCGAACAGTTGTTCTTTTGATCGTTTTGAAACACCTTCTACCAATACTTCGAACACCTTGCCTATGTCATTTGCATTGCTTTGTGCCGAAAGCTGGTTCTGTAGTTCTATCATTTCGTTGAGGCGTCTTATCTTTATTTCTTCAGGAACATCGTCCGGAAGATTTTTTGATGCATATGTACCAGGTCTTTCGGAATACTTGAACATGAATGCCGAGTCGTAAGCACATTCGCGCATCAGCGAGAGAGACATCTGGTGATCTTCTTCAGTTTCGCTGTGGAATCCGGAGAATATATCTGTACTCAGTCCGCAGTCGGGCACGATACGCCGGATAGCCTCTACCCTTTCCAGATACCATTCGCGTGTATATTTTCTGTTCATCAGCTTTAGTATTCGCGAGCTTCCGCTTTGTACAGGCAGGTGTATATGCTTGCATACGTTTGGAACTTCTGCTATGACATGCAGTGTTTCGTCGCTCATGTCCTTAGGATGAGAAGTTGTGAATCTCACTCTCATCTCTGGTACGGCTTCTGCCACCATTCTAAGCAGCATAGGGAATGTCACTGTTTGACCATCCTTCTCGAAACGGTACGAGTTTACGTTCTGTCCCAAAAGTGTAACTTCCTTATACCCTCTTTTCTCAAGGTCTTTCACCTCATTGAGAATACTTTCTACATCACGGCTTCTTTCACGTCCTCTTGTGTAAGGAACTATACAATAATGGCAGAAATTGTTGCAGCCTCTCATTATGGATACGAATCCCGAAATGTGGTTACCACAGATACGTGACGGAATTACATCGCGATATGTCTCTGTAGTAGACAACTCTACGTTGATGGCTTTCTCTCCTGCCTCTACCGATGCTGTAAGCTCGGGAAGAGTGAGATAGGCATCCGGACCTGCTACAAGGTCTACATGATGATTCTCTATCAAGTCTTCTTTCACTCTTTCGGCCATACATCCCAATACTCCCACTATAAGGTGTTTGCGTTTCTTTCGCAGTGAGTGGAAAAATTCGAGGCGGTTCAGAATTTTCTGCTCGGCATTGTCGCGTATGGAACATGTGTTCATAAACACGGCATCTGCCTCTTCCAGCGTGTCGCATGTGGAATATCCTGCCATTTGCATGATAGATGCTATTACTTCACTGTCTGCCACATTCATCTGGCAACCATAAGTCTCGATAAACAGTTTCTTTTCATACTGTTCAGTTGCAGATTTAAAGTCTGCTCCTGTTGCTTCTTTAGTCATATTAAAATAGTTTGTATTAAAAAGTTTTTGCAAAGATACTTAAAGTAGGGTTAAGAGACAAAGGAAAGCATAGTTTTCAGAATATTGTTTTCTATGATTATTATTTGTTTTTTACTGACTGTTTTAGTTTATCACGTCAGTGATAAACATTCATCACGTTCGTGATGAGCATTTGTCACGTTCGTGATAAACATTTATCACTGATGTGATAAACAAAATGACTATGGATTTAAGCATATATACGGCTGCATGATATGTTTATATTACACACAAGCAGTAGTTGTATAAAATAAACTTACTGGTAATTATGTTGGTCTGTTTGGTAGAAAAAATCATTTTTTTTATTAGAAATTGACAATAAAAGTATGCAGCTTATTGATTTTTTTCTAAATTTGACAAGTTTCAAAAAAGACACATTAAAATATAACCAAAAAATTCTATATCATGAGCTATAATTTTATTACAGCATCAGAAGCCGCAAGTCTTATAAAAGATGGTGATACTATAGGCTTGAGTGGATTTACTCCAGCGGGTACTCCTAAGGCAATCACTGCAGAGTTAGCAAAAATAGCGGAAGAAAAACACGCCAGAGGCGAGCAGTTTAAAATTAATGTACTTACAGGAGCTTCTACGGGGGATTCGTGTGATGGTATATTGTCGAGGGCAAATGCCATAAACTTCAGAGCTCCTTATACTACGAATTCGGATTTCCGTAAGGCTTGTAATGACGGATTCATCAGATATTCGGATATACATCTTTCGCAGGTGGCACAGCGCATACGTTCGGGGTTCTTGGGTAAGGTACGTGTTGCAATATTGGAAGCATGCGAACTTACTGATGACGGAAAGATATATCTTACTGCCGGTGTAGGCATTTCTCCTACGATAGCCCGCCTTGCCGATTTTATAATTATAGAACTTAATGCTGCCCATAATAAGAACAGTCTTATTGGTATGCATGATATATATGAATTGGAACGTCCTCCTCACCGACGTCCTATTATGATAGAAAAGCCGAGCGACCGTATAGGTGTGCCATACATCAAGGTAGATCCGGCAAAAATAGCCGGTGTGGTGGAGGTGAACATTCCTGACGAGGCTCGCGGATTTCATGAGCCTGATCCTATTACAGACAAGATAGGGCAGAATGTTGCTGATTTTTTGGTAAGCAACCTTCGTAGTGGAATCATACCTTCCACATTCCTTCCACTTCAGTCGGGTGTGGGAAATATTGCAAATGCCGTGCTTAGCGCACTAGGAAAGAACCCTGAGGTACCAGCTTTCGAAATGTATACCGAAGTGATACAAAACTCGGTGATCGACCTTATTAAGCAGGGCAGGATAAAGTACGGCAGCACTTGTTCGCTAAGTGTTACAAACGATTGTCTTCAAGATGTTTATGATAATATAGACTTCTTTGCCGATAAGTTGGTGATGCGTCCTTCTGAAATATCAAATTGTCCTGAGGTGGTACGTCGTCTTGGAGTCATTTCGATGAATACAGCCATAGAAGCCGATATATACGGAAATGTAAACTCTACCCATATATGTGGCACAAAGATGATGAACGGTATAGGTGGTTCGGGCGACTTTACTCGCAGTGCATATATCTCTATATTCTCTTGTCCGTCTACAGCCAAGGGTGGATGTATAAGTTCAATTGTTCCGATGGTTTCTCATCAAGACCACAGCGAACACTCTGTAAATGTGATTATAACAGAACAGGGCGTAGCCGATTTGCGTGGCAAGAGTCCTATGGATCGTGCCAAGACAATCATAGAAAATTGTGCTCATCCGGAATATAAAGAGTTGTTGTGGGATTATCTTAAGATTTCCAACAAAGGGCAGACAAGCCATAGTCTTTCTGCTGCTCTTGGCATGCATCAGACATTTATCGAATGTGGTGATATGCACAAGACTAACTGGTCAGACTTCAAAAGATGATAGTCTTTATTGAATAAATCTGTTTTCAAGTAGAGACAAAGCCATATTAAACCTAATTCCCGCAAATTATCTCGACTGTGTTGCTTCCAGGAGAGTTATAACAAATTATTTTAAAACCCTAATTTCCGCAAATCATCTTGACTCTCGTGTTATAAAATGGATATTTTGTAAAAATCCCGAATTTCAACGATTCATATATAACATGAGAGTCTGTTTGATCTTTTTTAAGCATATCTTCCCCTTACCC
>JAHHQV010000045.1 GCA_020026175.1 Phocaeicola sp.
GAGTAGCTGACTACGGATCAGCCGGTTACAGGTTTGAATCCTGTCGCGGTCACATTTTCGAGGCGCCTTCGTCTAGTGGCCTAGGACGCAGCCCTCTCACGGCCGAAACACGAGTTCGATTCTCGTAGGCGCTACAAAATAGGATTGGAAGTTTGGGTGAGTGGCTGAAACCACCAGTTTGCTAAACTGACGTGCGGGTAACCGTACCGGGGGTTCGAATCCCCCAGCTTCCGCTTTAATTATGGAAATGGCCGCGTAGCTCAACTGAATAGAGTAGCTGACTACGGATCAGCCGGTTACAGGTTTGAATCCTGTCGCGGTCACATTTTCGAGGCGCCTTCGTCTAGTGGCCTAGGACGCAGCCCTCTCACGGCCGAAACACGAGTTCGATTCTCGTAGGCGCTACAAAATAGGATTGGAAGTTTGGGTGAGTGGCTGAAACCACCAGTTTGCTAAACTGACGTGCGGGTAACCGTACCGGGGGTTCGAATCCCCCAGCTTCCGCAAAGAGATTAAATGAAGGTATTCAGTTAAGCCTTCACTCAAGGATTCAAAGCACCGTATATCAATTGATTACGGTGCTTTTTTCGTATATTTTTGTTTCAAGCTGAAGACCATCCAGCATTGGTTGGCTGTCATATCTTAGTCAATTTTTGCTACAATTTCTGCTACAGAAATTTTGCCGTCACAAAAATGTAGCAGAAAATTTGCGTTGAAACGTCATGTGGCGTTATGAAAATCAAAGAATTAAAATTTGAAGATGAAGAGGATGACCAAATTAAAATAATTTCAATTGACGCTGAAGAATTTATTATGGCAATTATTAATGATGTTCAGACAGGGAAATTCCAACAAGTAGGATAATTATGAATTTGGCGAAAAGTCATAATTCGCTATGAAATTTCTATATTTTGTTGATTCATTCATCGTTTTTTCTTTAAATTTTTGGCGATATAAAAAGATATTGCGATATTTGTGTTGCGTAAAATATGTAACGGAATAGAAGCAACAATATGAAGCCAAATAATCCCTTCTTAATATCGGGCTATCATAGTCCGGAATTCTTCTGTGATCGTGAAACGGAAACAGAAACTATACTCGAAGCTCTTCACAACGGACGTAATCTCACTCTGATAGCTCCTCGCCGTATGGGTAAGACAGGACTGATTCGTCATGCTTTCTATAAATTGAAGGAACAGGAATCAGATATAGTCACACTCTATATGGACATATACTCAACACAGTCGTTAGGTGATTTTGTGCGCTTGTTTGCCAATACCATATTGGGCAAGTTAGATTCTGCACCACAGAAAGCCATGAACCGCATCAGTAAGTTTATCCGCAGTTGTCGTCCTTTTTTCACTTTGGATGAGTTTACGGGATTACCACAGGTTACGATAGATTTATCTCCAACCGAAGAAGAAAGTACACTGAAAGAAATATTCGAATACTTGGCTTCGTCAGAGAAACGATGCTATATAGCAATTGATGAGTTCCAACAGATTACAGAATATCAAGACAAGGGAGTGGAAGCTTTGCTGCGTTCTTATATACAGTTCCTTCCGAATGTGAATTTTATTTTCGCTGGCAGTAAGCAGCATGTTATGCAGGAGATGTTCATGTCTTCTAAAAAACCATTCTATCAGAGTACTCAGTTACTTACCATCGACACCATAGACAAAGACAAATATGCTCATTTTGCAATGAATCATTTTGCAAATCATAATACAAGTTTATCCGAAGAAATATTCTATGGAATCTACGAAAAATTTGATGGCCATACCTGGTATGTTCAGAATCTTCTGAATCGTCTTTATGGCTACAATCGTGACATAGACACAGATTTAGTGGAATATGCCAACAGACAGATTATTTCTGAATTGAGCTATTTCTATGCAGATTTGCTGACAGCATATTCGGCAGGTCATGTTCGTTTGCTGAAAGCCATTGCCAAGGAAGGATGTATCAAAGAAGTTTTATCAGGAGATTTTATATCCAGACACAGACTAAGAGCAGCCAGCAGTGTGAATTCTGCGCTCAAGAAATTGCTTGAAAATGAACTCGTTTATCCCAGCGAGAACGGGTATATTATTTATGACCGGTTTATGGGTGAATGGTTACGGAGTCAAGCGTTTTAATGTGAATGTTGTTATAACAAAATTTTATGTTAATATCCTAATAATTTAAAATTTTTAAAAAAAACTAGAACTTTGATAAACTAGTGATGAAAATATAAGCTTTTTACATCTTGTTATGGTAGAAATCAAATTTACATGTGAGAAATTACAGAATTTATAGGTATACCATATAACAATAAATATAAGGAAAGAAAAAAGAATGAGATATTTGGGAAGCAAAATCAAATTATTAAACTTTATACAACGAACAATTGAAAAGTATAATATACAGGGACATGTTTTTTGTGATTTATTTGCTGGCACATCATGTGTAGCAGATTTTTTCAAGGATAGATATGACGTTATTGCTAATGATTTTATGTATTATTTGTATTGTTTTTCTAAAGCAAAACTTAATTTTCATGATGTCCCATTGTTTAAAACATTTCAAGAAAAATATAATCTGACATGAAGGATTTTGGTAGACGTTTCCAATCGAACCCGTTGTTTATGTTGTCAAAGATTCTTTCAAGTGTATGCTGTTGACAGAAACGTACATTCGCATTTCCGTCATGGTTCTCTGCCAACTATGTTGTTACCTATTACAGCTACTCCAGGACTATAACCAAGAAACTTTTTATACGTCCGTTTGGCATCGTATTTTTCGGTCTGAATAAACTGATGGTCAAAATCCAAATCATACTCCTGACCGCTGCGCAATCCTCCTGTAGCCAAAAGTGACTTGATCAACAGTTCATTATTTTGTCGGCAGTATTGAAATCGTACGATCTTCCAGACGCAAGAAATGTGTAAGTTGTGTTATCTACAGTCAACTCCTTGATTGCACGTAAGATAGTGTCGGAACTACATGTCTTAAGTTTGGGATGAGAGGAAAGATGGTGCATGAGATGAGTGGAAATATCTTCTATGCATGAACCGACACAGAAGAACACGCACATCAGAGAACGAAATATTTGCATAATCTCGTCTACGCTCAGCATAGCCTTCAAGCGAGCTTGGGTCTTTGCCTTCACTTGCACGAGATTTCACTATAACTATAGCCGAATGACTGACAGCGTTTTCCTAATGTTGAATCTATTACTTTGAATAAAAGAGCATCAAATTGCTCCATGATGTAAAATATCCCGCCAAAAGGTGTGATTTGTTCGGATTATATTTGTACTTTAGCCATATCTGATGAAAATCTATGAGCTTTTATTTTGCAACACTAAGTTAAGTGAATCTTCTAACATGGCAAAAAACTGGGTAATATGTTATCACTCAGTGTTTTAAATTTATTTTATAAAAAAGTGTTGCGGAATTAAGGATATACAAAAATAGCATTTTAATACTTAATTCTATTTTAACAAATAAAACGCAAATATTGGATTCCCATCTTCAGCAATATTCTGCAGCTCAGATGGTATTGATACAGATGTATTATCTTTATACAATGATAATTCGTAGGGAGTTATTACTTGCACAAGTTCATTTCCAGAAACCTTTCCCCAAACAGGAAATTGTTTATAACTTAGTGTTCCAGACATTCCCTGAAGCATATTTATTCCAGCCATTTCCATATATTCCTTTGGTTGAATACATTTCTCAACCTTGACGACACCATCCTTTTTACCAATAGCAGCTACGTGATTGGTATGATTGAAACGAAAACGAAGATAATAATTCTTATTGGTTTCCATAATATCAGTTACTACCATATCATTTTTATCTTCTAAAGTACGCATAGATGCCATGTTTGTAACATCCAAAGCGCGAACAATCTGATGGTCGGAATTCTCTAATTTAACAGAGAAAGCAGGTTCTATCATATCACTTTTTATACGATAGACGGTATCATTTCCTCCGCATTTAAATAATATGGAAGAGTTTAACTCAGAATATACAGCAGCTATATCTGTAGTGAACCCAGTCTTTTCTTTTGGTAATTTGGAAGAATAGAACATTTTATTGTCTGTCATTACAGGCTTACCATCCCATGTAAATATTCCCATACCAAAACTTGTTTCACCAAACGGAGAAAATGGGAAAGAAACCGCTCCTATTTTATGATCTTCCAATTCGTACGAAAGAATACTCATATAATCATGATGTTTCTTTTCTATAAATTCACCTTCAGTTGTATAAACCCAGATATCTTGTACATCAAATAGATACAATCTATTATTTTTCTCATCAATCTGCATATTGCATATCGCTCCTGAAAATTCACCCGGACCCTGTCCCTGCTTAATTAGTGTACGAATAAATTTTCCACTACGACTGAATAATACAACACGCATTTCCTTAGCAGGAAGTACATAGATATATTTCTCAGATACCACAAAATTAGCTACACCATCAATTAAAGAAGCATCATCATCTGTCATTTCTAGAGGAACGTAGTAAACATCATTTATTTCGTCAGCCAACCCAGTAACAGTAGTGTTTTTCACACAATCTCTCAAGTTCACTGTGACAAAATCATCTGCAGAGTTATCGTGGTTGGTTCCACATGCTGCTAATAGCATTAAAGGTACAAAAAGAATTGTTTTTCTCATAAATATTCATTTTAAATTTAGGTTTATATAGAATTTATTCAACAAAAATCAGTATATGAAATGTTATATTTATTTTGAGAATGACATGTTGAAAACAATTTTTTTATTATTAATATCAGTTTCTAACATTTAGTCATTTATCACTATATTTTTCACAGCATAAAGATAATGATATATTTCGGTTAGCCAATGTATTATGCCAATTATTTTAAGTATAACCAATTAAAATAGTACCAGGTTTCTATCCGTCTACGATACTTCTATTATATCTTTTCCTATTTTACAACTATTGTAGGTTATTACATAAAAAAAAGAATAGTGTCTACCAATTCACAAAAATACATCCTGTCTGCCCCACAATGGAATCTAACATTACCCATTTCAAACCATATTCCTCTAATAGAAAAAATCTAACTTAGAAAACCTACTTCGTTACCTAAGTATAGTGAAAACATTTTAGGTACTATCAATCATCAGGCAGTGTACGCACATCTTAAAATTATGTATTGTCATACTTTGTGTATTTTAATTTACAATAGTTCGTTAAAAATTAGCCTAGCCTAAGCGGCTCTGGCAGTAAATAAAATGAGTTCTTTGAAAAATTTGTCAATTAATTGCGTGTTTGGCTCAATCCCAGACACGCAAATAATTGACATCCAATTTTACGGTTTATAGTGTCTGGCGACAAAAGTGGTAATTTGTTCCTATGTTATAAATCTCAAACTTTCAAAATGATTGTAAATTTGCGTTTTTTCTATCTAGGATATTTTTAAATTCTGCTTGAATAGGATGAAAAGTTAATAGTGGAGTTAAAATTGATTATGATAAAAGGATGTAAATCTCTTTGTTTTGTTAAAATAATCTTCTTCGTTAATAGTTGGAAGGCTTCAAACGAGCTGTTATTTCATCTAAAATGTGCTGTTATTTTGGTGAGAATGCCTTGTCGTTCTATCTAAAACATAAGCACGTTTTATTTTGATGCAGAATTTAAGATGAAATTTACGGTTTTTTGTTCTAGATTGCATCTTGTTTTTAATAGATTGTATTTGTTATTATGTCATAATAAACGGCGATATTGCCGTCGATAGGATTATATTATTCCTGTTAATGGTTTTATAGTACTTCCTTTATTTATAATTTGTATCACAATGATTTTGTATGTATGTGTAAAAACATGATTTTTAGAAATATTTCTGGCTCCTTATCAGAATTTCCTAATTTAAGAGAGGTTGAAATGTCATTTTGACAAAGTGTTGCTTTTAGATTCAAATTAGCTAGATGCTATTCTTTATTATTTTTATTTCTGTAGGTTTTGAAATTGCTATTTGTTGAATTGGTGACTTCATGGACTGGTTGAACCGTGTGCAAAATTCATTGTTACAGAGGAATGTGTTTGAAAATATACTGCCATTCCGAAATATTAGTTGACAAAATGCTTTGTTGTGATAGATTTAGCGTAGAATGAATTGATATAAAATAAGTGTTATTAGAATATAATTATGATTAGTATTGTCTATAATGTGATATTTTATAACTCTAGCATGGTGTTGTCTTATAAAAAGTAAATGTTGTGTTGTATAGTATTGTTGATAATATGTAATAAAAACAAAGGAAAATATGCATGATGATATTTTTTATTCAAAAAACAGTGTCATTTTATTTGCTTATTTCAGAAAAGCCTTTATCTTTGCAAGTGTAATAACAAAACAGAAAAAAAGAGATATATGATAACAACTGGCATTATTATAAACCTGGCAGTTATTCTGCATATTGTTATTCGCGTCGTGGTCCTACAGCCAAGGTGTGAGGAAGGTTTGTGTATGTAGTTGTATGTATATAATGATATTTGATAAAACCTTTCTCACTTTTGTTGAGAGAGGTTTTTTTATAAGTAAAAAGTCAAGGAGAGGAAGTATATGAAGAAAGAGTTACGTAGTGCTACGAGTACACAAGGCCGCAGAATGGCAGGAGCCAGAGCTTTATGGGTGGCAAACGGTATGAAAAAAGAAATGATGGGCAAACCTATTATCGCTATAGTTAATTCTTTTACGCAGTTTGTTCCTGGTCATACTCACTTGCATGAGATAGGACAGCAGGTAAAAGAGGAGATAGAGAAGTTAGGATGTTTTGCGGCTGAGTTCAACACTATTGCCATTGATGATGGTATTGCAATGGGACACGATGGAATGCTTTATTCTCTTCCTTCCAGAGATATTATTGCCGACAGTGTAGAATATATGGTAAATGCGCACAAGGCTGACGCAATGATATGTATTTCTAATTGTGACAAGATTACTCCGGGTATGCTTATGGCTGCCATGAGACTGAATATTCCTGCAGTCTTTGTTTCGGGAGGACCAATGGAGGCTGGAGAGTGGGATGGACGTCATCTTGACTTGGTTGATGCGATGATTAAATCGGCCGACCATACAGTTAGCGATGAAGAGGTAGACCAGATAGAGAGACATGCGTGTCCGGGATGTGGTTGCTGCTCGGGTATGTTTACTGCCAATTCCATGAACTGCCTTAATGAAGCTATCGGACTGGCTCTTCCTGGCAATGGAACTATTGTGGCAACTCACGAAAACCGTCGCCGACTATTTAAGGATGCTGCCGTGCTGATAGTGAAAAATGCTTATAGATATTATCAGGACGGAGACGAGAGTGTCCTTCCTCGAAGTATAGCTACGCGTGACGCTTTTCTTAATGCAATGACTCTTGATATAGCTATGGGAGGGTCTACAAATACGGTCCTTCATCTTCTTGCCATAGCCAATGAAGCTGAGGTGGATTTTACGATGGACGATATTGATGCTCTTTCGCGTAAGGTTCCTTGCCTTTGCAAAGTGGCTCCTAATACTCAGAAATATCATATACAGGATGTCAATAGGGCAGGGGGTATTATGAATATTCTTGCACAGCTTGACAGAGGAGGGCTGCTTAGAACTTCCGTATTGCGAGTTGACGGTCTTTCTTTGGCTGAGGCTATAGGAAAATATGATATTTCGAAAGCAGAAGTGGACGCCGAGGCCATGAGAATATATAGCAGTGCCGCCGGTGGAAAATTCAGCATAAAGATGGGTTCGCAGAGCATTAAGTATGATGAACTTGATACAGACAGGGCTGCAGGATGTATACGCGACCTGGAACATGCTTATAGTAAGGATGGAGGTCTGGCTGTATTGAAGGGAAATATAGCTCAAAACGGTTGTGTGGTGAAGACTGCCGGAGTGGACGAAAGTATATGGAAATTCTCAGGTCCTGCAAAGGTATTCGATTCTCAAGAAGCTGCATGTGACGGAATATTGGGAGGAAAGGTGGTAAGTGGTGATGTGGTGGTCATCACTCACGAAGGTCCTAAGGGTGGTCCTGGTATGCAGGAAATGCTTTATCCTACATCTTATATAAAATCAAAACATCTTGGCAAGGAATGTGCTCTTATCACCGACGGACGATTCAGTGGTGGTACTTCGGGACTGAGTATAGGACATATTTCTCCAGAGGCTGCTGCTGGTGGAAACATCGGTAAGATAGTGGATGGTGATATTATTGAGATAGATATTCCAAACCGAAGTATAAATGTGAAATTGACTGATGAAGAACTCGAAGCTCGTCCTATGACTCCTGTCACACGTGATAGAAAAGTGTCGAAAGCGCTTAGGGCATATGCTAGCATGGTCAGTTCTGCTGATAAAGGTGGGGTGAGAGTTGTTGATTAAAAAAAAAGTAATGAAAATATGAAAGAAAAGATATCAGGTGGCGAGGCTCTGATGCGATCGTTGGAACATCATGGCGTTAAGACTATTTTCGGTTATCCGGGGGGAGCTATAATGCCGGTTTTCGATGCTCTTTATGATCATAGAGACAAGCTTAATCATATATTGGTTCGTCACGAACAGGGAGCGGCTCATGCGGCTCAGGGATTTGCCAGAGTATCGGGCAAAGTTGGCGTTTGTCTTGTGACAAGTGGTCCTGGAGCTACTAATACTATAACTGGTATTGCAGATGCTATGATAGACAGTACTCCTATAGTAGTGATAGCCGGTCAGGTTGGTGCCGGATTGCTTGGTACCGATGCTTTCCAAGAGGTAGATCTTGTAGGTATCACTCAGCCTATCTCGAAATGGAGTTATCAGATAAGAAAGGCGGAAGATGTGGCTTGGGCCATTGCAAGGGCTTTTTATATTGCAAGCTCTGGACGTCCAGGTCCGGTTGTTCTTGATTTTGCCAAGAATGCGCAGATAGAGATGACTGACTATGAACCGATGGATATAGATTTTATACGCAGTTATGATCCGGATCCGGAAACAGATCCTGTAAAGATGGCTGAGGCTGTAAAATTGATAAATGAAGCTGAAAAGCCTTTCGTGCTTGTTGGACAGGGTGTTGAATTGGGTGATGCTCAGCCGGAACTGCTGAAATTTGTAGAAAAGGCTGATATCCCTTGCGGTTGTACTTTGTTGGGACTGTCGGCTATGCCTTCAGAACACAGACTTAACAAAGGTATGTTGGGGATGCACGGCAATCTGGGGCCTAATGTGAAGACAAACGAATGCGATGTGCTTATTGCCGTAGGTATGCGTTTTGACGACCGTGTGACTGGTAAGCTGGAAACTTACGCCAAACAAGCTAAGATTATCCATATGGATATAGATCCCTCAGAAATAGGTAAGAATGTGCCAGTGCATGTTCCTATATTGGGTAACTGTAAAAGGACGCTTTCTCTGATTACTGAACTTATCATGCCTAATACTCATTCGGAGTGGGTTGATAGTTTTGCAAAGTATGAAAAGCAGGAAATGGAGAAAGTGATAGTTCCTGAGGTCTTTCCAAAGGACGGACCTATTAATATGGGAGAAGTGGTTAATGCCGTAAGTGAAGCTACTAATCATGAAGCTGTCCTTGTTACAGATGTAGGTCAGAATCAGATGATGGCATGCAGATATTTCAAGTTTACTAAAAACAGGAGTGTGGTTACTTCAGGCGGTATGGGTACTATGGGATTCTGTATTCCTGCTGCGATAGGGGCTACGTTTGGCAGCCCGGAACGCACGGTATGTGCCATAATGGGTGACGGGGGATTGCAGATGACTATACAGGAATTTGGTACTATCATGGAGCAGAAGGCACCTGTAAAGATGGTGCTTATGAACAATAATTATCTGGGCAATGTGCGTCAGTGGCAGGCAATGTTTTTCAATAAGAGATATTCTTTTACTCCGATGATTAATCCTGACTATATGAAGATAGCTTCTGCTTATGGAATCCCGTCAAGAAGAGTGCTGGCCAGAGAAGAACTGGCAGATGGGATAAATGAGATGCTTTCTACTGATGGTCCTTTCTTGCTGGAAGTTTGTGTGGTGGAAGAAGGAAATGTGTTGCCGATGACTCCTCCTGGAAGTTCGGTGAACTTCATGATGATGGATTTGGATTGCTAATGAAAAGGATATTTAGTTATGGAAAATAAGACGTTATATACTATCATAATTCATTCTGAAAATATAGCCGGAGTGCTTAATCAGATTACTGCGGTCTTTACCCGTAGACAGATAAACATTGAGAGTCTTAATGTTTCGGCATCGTCTATATCTGGAGTTCATAAATATACTATTACATGCTTGACTACTCGCGATGTGGTGGAAAAGGTAGTGAAACAGATAGAAAAGAAACTGGATGTTATTCAGGCGCATTTCTTTACTGACAAGGATATATTCCAACGCGAGGTGGCAATGTATAAGGTGTCTACTCCAGAGTTTCAGAACAATCCGGAAGCTTCGAAGATAGTGAGAAGATATAGTGCGCATATTGTAGAGCTGAATCCTGTGTTTTCTATAATAGAAAAGGTGGGAATGAGCGATGAGATAACTTTCTTGTATGAAGACCTTAAAAAGCAGAATTGTGTATTGCAGTTTGTAAGGTCGGGCAGAATAGCTGTATCTACAAGTTGCTTTGAGCGCGTCAATGAATATCTTGCTCATAGAGAAGAAAAGTATAGGAAAGAACTTTAAATATATTTATATTATGGGAGAGGACAGTAAAATAGGTAATTATCCGTTTGTGGTAGAACCTTTTCATGTGGATTTTACAGGAAAGCTGACTATGGGTGTATTGGGAAATCATCTGCTGAATTGTGCGGGATTTCATGCAACCGAGAAGGGCTTTGGTATAGCGCAACTGAATGAGAACCACTATACATGGGTGTTGTCGAGACTGGCTATAGAATTGGATGAATTCCCTCTTCAATACGAAAGTTTCAGTATACAGACCTGGGTGGAAAATGTGTATAAATTGTTTACCGACCGTAATTTCTCTATATTGAATAAGGATGGGAAAACAATAGGTTATGCTCGTTCTGTATGGGCTATGATTAGTACTGCAACAAGGAAACCGGCTGATTTGCTTTCGTTGCATGGAGGCAAGATAGTGGACTATGTATGCGATAAGGATTGTCCTATAGAAAAGCCTGCAAGAATAAAGGTAGCTTCAAAGGAACCTGCCGGAGAATATATGGCCAAGTATAGTGATATAGACTGTAACGGACATCTTAATAGTATAAAATATATAGAACATATACTTGACCTTTTCCCTATGGAAGTTTTCAAGACAAAAATTATCCGTCGATTTGAGATGGCTTATGTGGCAGAAAGCTATTATGGAGACAAACTGACTTTCTTTGTTGACGGAAAGTCGGAAAATGAATATGATATTGAAGTAAAGAAGAACGATACGGAAGTAGTTGTTCGAAGTAAAGTGATATTTGGTTGAACTTAATAAATTATTTAGAAAAATGGCACAATTGAATTTTGGCGGTGTGATGGAAAATGTCATCACACGTGACGAGTTTCCATTGGAAAAAGCTCGTGAAATATTAAAAGACGAAACAATAGCAGTAATAGGATATGGCGTTCAGGGACCAGGTCAGTCTTTGAATCTTCGTGACAATGGATTTAATGTTATAGTAGGTCAGCGTCAGGGAAAGACTTTTGAAAAGGCTATAGCAGACGGATGGGTTCCGGGAGAAACATTGTTCGGCATAGAGGAAGCTTGTCAGAGAGCTACTGTAATTATGTGTCTGTTGTCGGATGCTGCAGTTATGTCTGTATGGCCTACAATGAAACCATATCTTACAGCAGGCAAGGCTCTTTACTTCTCTCATGGATTTGCCATCACATGGAATGACCGTACAGGCGTGGTTCCTCCTGCTGATATTGATGTTATCATGGTTGCACCTAAGGGTTCGGGTACTTCTCTACGTACTATGTTCCTCGAAGGTCGTGGCTTGAATTCTTCATATGCTATTTATCAGGATGTGACTGGCAAGGCTTTCGACAGAACTATTGCTCTGGGTATCGGAATCGGCTCTGGTTATCTGTTTGAAACTACATTCATTCGCGAAGCAACATCCGACCTTACTGGAGAACGTGGTTCTTTGATGGGGGCTATTCAGGGATTGCTTCTTGCACAGTATGAAGTGTTGCGCGAAAACGGACATACTCCTTCGGAAGCATTCAACGAAACAGTGGAAGAACTTACACAATCGTTGATGCCATTGTTTGCTAAGAATGGTATGGACTGGATGTATGCAAACTGTTCAACTACTGCACAGCGTGGTGCACTTGACTGGATGGGTCCGTTCCACGATGCTATCAAGCCTGTTGTGCAAAAACTTTATGCCAGCGTGAAGTGTGGTAATGAAGCTCAGATTTCTATTGATTCTAACTCTAAGCCTGACTATCGTGAGAAACTGGAAAAAGAATTGAAAGACTTGCGCGAAAGTGAAATGTGGCAGACTGCTGTAACTGTACGCAAACTTCGTCCTGAAAATAATTGATTGTAATAATGTCTGTCTTTTTGTATTTGGGCTTTTATGTCAGAGATGAGAGATATCAGAGACAGGCTTTATGGGATAAGTAAATAAAAGATGGCATGTCAAAACTAAAATGACTGCTTCTCAAAGTTACAGATTATAAGTATAATATTTAAAAGGACCGTATCAAACTCTTTATTGAGTAAGGATACGGTCCTTTCTTTAGTATTTGGGGAGATTCAAATATCAAGCAACAAAGTTCATTTATTCAAAAAAATGAGTTCTTGATGCATCCTCATTTTTGTTTTTGTAGCATGTAAAAGGATTATTTTATGATTCTATAATAATCTTCTTTTCTTGGTTTTGCTTTATCTGCATCTTTCGAAGGATAGCCCAACGACAAGGCTCCTATACCTACCAGTCCTTCGGGTAGTCCGAAGTCTTTCATAAGTTTCTTTCCTTCTTCTGTAGAAAACATTTCTCTTTCTCGGTGAATCCAGCAACTGCCCAGTCCTATGGCGTGTGCGGCAAGCATCATGTTTTCTAGTACACAACTTCCGTCTTGGATAGGATTGTTGGCTTCTGCCGGAGTAAATACCAATACATATGTTGGGGCATCATAATATGGATTTGAAGTTACGCCCATAATCTGTGCGTTCATCTTTGCCAGTTTTTCACGAATACTCTCGTTTTGTACAGCAACTATGTAAGGCGACTGCATGCCTCGTGATGTAGGGGCGTAAGTTCCTGCTTCCAGTACAACTTTCAGTTCATCGTCTTTTATCTGCTCTGCTTTATAATGTCTGCAGCTGCGTCTAGTCTTGATTATTTCCAGAAAATCATTTACCATAACTTTTCGTTTTTATATTTACAGTGTTTTTTCGTAAGCAAATGTACTAATAAAAAGTGATATATAGAAAATGGAATATCATTTTCATGACAATGAGATTTTTAAATAAAAGATGTATCTTTGTAGCAATATTTAATTGATTGATTATGGCATTCGAAGCAACTAAAAGAGAGTGGAGCGAACTCTATACATTCTTTCGCTTGTTATCAGATGGTTTTGTTTATGCGGGAACACCTGATGTAAAACGTAATGATTCTCACTGTATTCCAGTAGCTATGATTCAAAGAGAAGAACATGATGGTACTCGTCAGTATATCATAGAAAAGGAGTGGATACACATAAAGGGTGAGAACATGGACAAGAAGGTGTCGCGTGAAGATTTTACTGCCGTATCGGAAATAATTCTTGAAGCAATAAAATCTACCAGAGAGAATGATGTCACTTCACCTGACGGTGTGGAAGAGTTTCTTGATGAAGTGGCTATCTATGACCTTGAAGCAAAGACAGATGACAGAACTGACTTCTCTGTGGCTTTTTACAGTGTTGAGGCTCCTCTTACGGGATTTTGTGTTAGAGCCAGATTAGGTGGTACAATGTTTCCTCTAATGGATGGAGGACGTTCTGCAAACTTCAAGTTTGAACAGACAGGAATAAAATTTGCAGTACCTACAGTAAATAAAATCAATGCAGAGGGAGATGAAGACGATGTTATCAGCCGTATGCTTATGATAGAACGACTTGGTGGAGTGCTTAAATATAATGATGTAGCTGACAAGGTATTCAGAAGCAATCTTTCTATGATAGATCTTCATATGGGACGTATGCTTGCCGAAATGACAAGGTTAATGTGGTTGGATGACGTGACTAAAGTATCCGAACTTACAGACGAAATAAAGAAACTTAATCCTCTTAAAATCAAGGATGAACTCATAAATAAACATGGATTTTATGAATATAAGATGAAAGAGTTCCTTTTGGCTCTTGCTTTAGGGATGCGTCCAGCTAAAATGTATAATGGAACCGATTCGGCAATTTCAGGTTTCTTTTTTGTAACAGGAGATGGTGAAATCCTCTGTTATCAGAAGGCTTTCAGACAAGTTTTTGTTGATTTCCTTTATAAGAATACTCGTCTGGAAAGAGGTTCTACCGAGAAGGATAAATACGGATTTTTAGAACGTGAAAATGGTGTATATTACTTCAAACTTAACTTGAAAATAGGTCTGTTGAAGAGATAATCATTATTTCTATAGGACAGATTGATGTTTTGTCTTTCGGCTAGCCATTGTATATTTCTTAATAAGCAATTTAAGGCAACATAACAAATAACAGCTGAATATGTTCAATTTTTTTATAGCACATATTCTGCTGTTATTTTTTTTGAAGGAATTGGATTGGTAGAATATATGTCTTAGCTTTTATGTGATAACAGCTATGATTTAAGATTCGGCACAAAAAGGGACTCAGGCAGATGAATTATATTTTGTAATAGATACAATTTTATTATCGTAAAAATTTAATATATTATATAAAACATATATCTTTGCGCAAAATTTGAAAACAGGATAATAATTTATACATAGATAGAATGAATCTTTTAAGAAAAAGAATAGTTTTTTGGGCTATAAGCTTTCTGATGCTTGCAGCTTTGCAGGTTGTCTTTGGTAATTTTCCAACCTCATTTTTAAAGTTTCCTTTGAATGTTGTATTGACATTGTTGTGGATATATGTGATTTTTATTCTTTATAGAGATTACAGGAAGAAAACCTTTTACGGTTTGTTAGCTTCACATTTGGCAACTAAAGTTACAATAACAAGCTTACTCCTTGGAGCTTTGGTGATAGGTTTGTTTCCACAACTCTCCCCAACAGAGGCTTTGGTTAAGCAAGGTTGGCTGTCATCATTGGGAGTTTATAATTTTATGTCATCATGGATATTTGTAGGTATATTATTCTTTTTGTTGACTCATTTAGGACTTGTTACAGTAAAGGCTTTATATAATAGAAAAAACAATAAAAAGAGATTCTTGCTCAATCATTTCGGTATATGGCTTGCTATAGGAGGCGGTTTCGTGGGGAGTAGTGATTTGCAGACACTCAGGATTCCTGTTTTTAAGTCTGAGCCTAATGACGTTTCATATTCTATGGATGGAGAAAAGATATACCTCGGTTTTGAAATGAAGATGAAAGACTTTGAGGCAGAATATTATGATAATGGTATGCCTAAATGGTATAAGGCTGTAATAAGTATGATAGATGAAGACAGAGTAGAGGATATAACGTTGAGAGTCAATCACCCTTATCAGAAAACTTTGGGTGAGGATATTTATCTGACTAGCTATGATACCGCTAATGAGATGCCGGAATATTGTATTGTCCAGGTTGTCAGACAGCCGTGGAAGTATGTGCAATTGGCTGGTATAGTAATGGCTATTGCCGGTGCAATAGGAATGTTTGTTGGAGGACCACTTAAAAGAAAAGATTATGATGATAAATTGGGATAATTTCTACTTGTTTGCTATAGTATCCATATTGTTTTGGACTATGGGAGCCTTTATTTCTGCTATAAAGGTGAATTTTTCAAAAAATGCAGTAGCGTCAACATTGGCAGGGACTTTCATATTTTTTGTGTTTATATGCGGATTATGGACTCATATCGACAGACCACCTCTTCGTACTATGGGTGAAACCAGATTGTGGTATTCATTGTTCATGGGTGTATCTGGCGTTTTGACTTACCTGAGATGGAAATATAGATGGATATTGTCTTTTTCTACAATAGTTTCATCTGTTTTTTGCATCATAAATATTCTCAAGCCAGAGATTCATGACCAGTCTCTGATGCCAGCTCTTCAGAGCATATGGTTTATACCACACGTTACAGTGTATATGTTTTCTTATTCAGTACTTGGATGTGCTTTTATATTAGGTTGTATAGGACTGATCAGACACAAGGATATATATCTTGTAACTTCGGATGAACTGGTGTATACAGGAACTGCTTTTCTCACGTTGGGAATGCTATCAGGAGCTATATGGGCAAAAGACGCATGGGGTAACTATTGGAGTTGGGACCCAAAAGAGACTTGGGCTGCTATTACCTGGGCTGTTTATCTGTTGTATATTCATCTAAGGCTGTTTAATGCCAAGTATGCTCCGTGGAAATTGTATGTTACACTTATAGCAGGATTCATTGCTCTTCAGATGTGTTGGTATGGAGTTAATTATCTTCCGGCAGCTCAACAAAGTGTTCATCTATATAACAGGTCCAACGGCTGATGCGTATTATATATTTGAGTTAATAATATCAAGAAAGTTTCTATAAATAAATTAATAAATAAATTTTTAATCAAAATTTCTTATGAAGAAAAAAGTAATTCTAGTATCATTGGTTCTGGCTGTAGGATTGGTTGCTACGTACCGTTTGGTGAATAATGCACCAGCTGAAACTTTATCACCAAATGATAAGATGCTTCAGTTGCTTACCGACGGTGGCTGTATTAATTGTCATTCGTCTAATCCTTCGCTTCCTTTTTATTCCAGTCTGCCAGTAGCAGGTTCGCTTGTAAAGGAAGATATAGAGAAGGGTTATCGCTCATTCGATGTTGAGGCTATGGTGAAATCATTGCAGTCTGACGGTAAGGTAGGAGAGGTAGATCTTGCTAAGGTAGAGAAGGTGATAAAGGACGGTACAATGCCTTTGGCTAAGTATTATCTGGTTCATTGGGGGTCATCTATGACAGAAAAGAAATCGGCGATTGCTCTTGATTGGATAAAGTCTCACAGAACAGCGATGTATCCTAATTTATTGGCTTCCGAAGAATTTTCCAACGAGTCTGTACGCCCTGTACACGAGTCTGTGCCAGTAGATTTGCGTAAGGTTATATTAGGAGATATGCTTTTCCATGATACTCGTCTTTCTGTTGACAATACAGTATCGTGTGCTACGTGTCATGGTCTGAACACAGGAGGTGTTGACAACAAGCGTTTTTCTGAGGGCGTAGACGGAAAGGTAGGAGGAGTAAATGCTCCAACAGTATTTAATGCTCATTACAATTTTGTTCAATTTTGGGATGGACGTGCTGCCACTCTTGCAGCTCAGGCAGGAGGTCCTCCTTTGAATCCTATAGAAATGGGCCATACTTCGTTTGATGATATCTGTAAGGTTCTTTCCGAAGACAAAGCTTTTGAAAAAGCATTTACAGAGGTTTATCCAGAAGGCCTTACTCAAGAAACAATAACAGACGCCATACAGGAATTTGAGCGTACATTAATTACTCCTAACTCTAAGTTCGATAAATACTTAAAGGGTGACAAGTCTGTTCTTACGGCAGAAGAAATTAACGGATATGAACTTTTCAAAAAGTATGATTGTGCAACATGTCATGTCGGAGAGAATCTTGGTGGTCAGTCGTACGAACTGATGGGACTGAAGAAAGATTATTTTGCTGATAGAGGTACAGAAATAACAACTGAAGATCATGGCCGTAATAAAGAGACAAAGACAGAGCGTGACATGCATAGGTTTAAGGTTCCCGGACTTCGTAATATAGCTCTCACTGCACCATATTTTCATGATGGAACAAAAGCAACATTAGAAGAGGCTGTACAGGCTATGGCTCAGTATGAAGTTGGTGTGACTCTTTCTGACGAGGACTTGTCTGATATGGTTAAATTTCTCAACACTCTTACCGGAGAATATAAAGGAAAACTTCTTGTTAATGATAACATGAAGTAAATTCCTCCTTTGATATAACAATGAATAACAAAGAGGTTGCCGAAGTATGATTTTTCTTCGGACAACCTCTTTTGTTATTTATTGTTCAGACGTGTGTCTTTTTACGATTTCTAGTAAGATGGAGTGGTTTTCTCTGTTGTTTCCAGCAACAACACCAGACGCTTCTTTAAAATCCAGCGGTTCGCCTTTTAGATTTGTTATTACACCGCCAGCTTCGGTCAGAATTAAAGAAGCAGCAGCAAAATCCCATGTGCTTAGAAGATATTCGAAATACAGTTCACATCGTCCCATTGCCAGGTAGCAAAGTTCAGGGGCACATGCTCCAAATCGTCGTATATCATTACATTGGGCAAAAGTTTCAAGAATTATTTCAGAACATACTCCGGCATATTCTTTATGATATACAGGAAGTGCAGTAGCCATTATGGAATTGTTGAATGTTCTATCCGAAACATGTATCTTCTTGTTGTTCATAAAGGCTCCTTTTCCTTTTTCTGCATAGAACAATTCATTAGCCATAGGAAGATATACAACTCCCATAATGATTTCTGCATTATGTTTCAGTCCTATACAAACAGCGCATTGTGCAATGCCTCTGCTATAGTTTGCAGTACCGTCTATAGGATCAATAATCCAAGTATATTCATGTGTGTTGTCCCACATATCTTCCTCCTCGCAAATAAATCCGCATCCGGGAATTAATGTACCCAGTCTCTTGCACAGGAAATCCTGCACAGCCAAGTCGGATGAAGTTACTATATTCGAGCAGCTGCCTTTTTGTGAAATCTCGAAAGTATCTGTCAGCATCAATGATGATGCCTCTTTTGCTATTTGTATTATTGAATTTATAGATGGTTTCATAAATATAAAGTATTATCTATTGCAAATATATAA
This sequence comes from Phocaeicola sp., assembly GCA_020026175.1. Classification (GTDB taxonomy): domain Bacteria; phylum Bacteroidota; class Bacteroidia; order Bacteroidales; family Bacteroidaceae; genus Phocaeicola. The sequence continues at coordinate 18,961 of JAHHQV010000045.1, forward strand.
AATATTATCTTTCTTCTATAGCTTTGTATTGTTCTTCTTCCAATACATTCTTGTATGCAGGGCGTATGATGCGTCTGCCGTCAAAATGCAATTCTTCAATGCGGTGTGCAGTCCAGCCTACTATACGTGCCATGGCAAACAGAGGAGTATATATTTCGTGTGGCAATCCCATCATTTCATATATAAATCCTGAATAGAAGTCTACATTGGCACAGACTTGTTTTTTGCTGCCTTTAATTTTTTTGAAACATGCTATGGCACGTTGTTCTATAAGTTCTAGGAAAGCAAATTCTTTCTCACGTTTCTTTTCGGCTACAAGTTCGCCGGCCAGCTCTTTCAGCAGTACAGCACGTGGGTCTGAAATAGTATATACTGCATGTCCTATACCATATATAAGTCCGCTCTTGTCGTATGCTTCTTTGTTGAGCATACGTGTAAGGTATGTATCAATCTCATCTACGTTTGTCCAGTCCGAAATAGCTTCTTTTAGATGGTGGAACATGTTTACCATCTTTATATTGGCTCCTCCATGTAGTGGACCTTTCAGCGAGCCTATGCCTGCTGCAATGCTTGAGTACGTATCTGTTTTTGTAGAGCTGGTAACCCTTACAGTAAATGTAGAGTTGTTACCTCCGCCATGTTCGGCCTGCAACACAAGCAGCAAGTCAAGCATACGTGCTTCTATAGGCGTGTATGTTTTTTTTATCATATAAAGGAAATTTTCTGCCAGCGAAAGATTCTCGTCCGGGTATCGGATGTGCAGTGAGCGTCCGTGTGTGCTGTGGCGGAAAATGCTGTATGCATAAGCTATTATGGTAGGAAACTTTGATATAAGTTCGATAGACTGCCTCATGAGGTTGTCTCTTGAAATATCGTCTGGGTTGGAATCGAAAGTATACATTTCCAGTACACTCCTTGCTAGAATATTCATTATATTCTGTCCCTCCAGGTCAATGATGTTCATAGTGGTTTTTTTGTCAAGAGGCATGTTGTCGTTTATCAGTTCCTTGAACGAAGCGAGTTGTTCCTTGTCGGGAAGTTCTCCTGAAAGCAGCAGATAAGCTACTTCCTCAAATCCGTAACGCTTTTCCCTTAATAGAGCATGCACAATGTCATCCAGGTCATATCCTCTATAGAATAGTTTTCCTGGTATCGGTTTAAGTCCGTCTGATGTCTTTTCATATCCCACCACGTTACCTATTTTTGTAAGTCCTACAAGCACGCCTGTCCCGTCTTCGTTTCTCAATCCTCTTTTTACGTTGTATTTGGTGAACAGTTCATTGTCCATTTTACAGGCATACTTTGCACATTCTGATAATTTGTAAACGATATATTCTTTTTTCATATCCGGTACATTTTCATTGATTAAAGACATTCTAATATTCTATTTGTAAATTCGTCAGTATTCAGTGTATTGCCATTTGGCATGAATCTTGCCAAGTCTAATGTGGCATCACCGTTTTCAAACGCTTTTTCCAAAGCTGAAGTTATCAACTCTGCTGCCTCTTTCCATCCAATGTATTCAAGCATCATTACAGAAGATAATATCAGAGAACATGGGTTTACCAAGTTCTTTCCTGCTATGTTTGGGGCAGTACCATGTGTAGCTTCAAAGATGGCATGTCCGGTAGCATAGTTTATATTTGCTCCGGGTGCTATTCCTATTCCGCCCACCATTGCTGCCAGTTGGTCCGAAACATAGTCACCATTAAGATTGAGCGTAGCTATAACAGAGTAGTCTTCCGGATTAAGTAGGGTGTTTTGTAAGAAAGCATCAGCTATACAGTCTTTTATTATTATTTTACCTTTGTTTACAGCTTCTGCCATTGCAGCTTTTGCCGATTCTTCTCCCAGGTCTTTTTTCAGTTTTTGATAATAGCTCATTGTAAAAGTCTGTTCCTCGAATTCGGTTTCTGCTACTTCGTATCCCCATTTCTTGAACCCTCCTTCGGTGAATTTCATTATGTTGCCTTTGTGTACAATTGTTACAGATGGCAGATTATGTTGGATGGCATATTGTATGGCAGAACGTACCAGACGTTTTGTGCCCTCAACAGATACCGGTTTTACTCCAAATGAAGATGTCTTGGGAAATCTCACTTTTGTTACTCCCATTTCATCATGCAGAAACTTGTAGAATTTTTTTGCTTCATCAGAGCCTTGTTCCCATTCTATGCCTGCATATATATCTTCAGTGTTTTCACGGAAAATGTGCATTGATACCTTTTGAGGCTCTTTCAGTGGCGATACCACACCTTTAAACCATCTTACAGGCCGTAGGCATACATATAAGTCCAGAGCCTGTCGCAGAGCTACATTCAATGAGCGAATCCCTCCACCTATAGGTGTAGTGAGCGGTCCTTTTATTCCTATAATATAATCCTTGAAAACATTCATTGTTGTATCCGGAAGCCATTCTCCTGTTTGCCTGAAAGCCTTTTCTCCTGCCAGGACTTCCATCCATTCTATGGATTTTTTTTCAGAATATGCAAGTTCTACAGCCTTGTTTACTATTTTCTGGCATGAAGGTGTTATTTCCGCTCCAACTCCGTCACCTTCTATAAATGGAACTGTTACATTCGAAGGAACTATAAGTTTTCCTTCTTTCATATATACTTTACTCATCTTATTCCCTCCGATTATTAAGTTTGTTATATTGACTTATTTATTGAATGTATTGAGTGCAGAGCCGGCTTTGAACCATCCTATCTGCATTTCGTTATATGTATGTGTAGCCTCAAATAAATCTTTTGTTCCATCTTCATGGTGTAGTATGACCTGAAGATTTTTTCCTGGAGTAAAAGAGGCAAGTCCTTTAATGGATATTCTGTCATGTTCCTGCACTTTGTCATAATCATCTTTATTGGCAAAAGTAATAGCCAGCATACCTTGTTTCTTGAGATTGGTCTCATGTATACGGGCAAAACTTTTGGCCAGTATTACTTTTACATTAAGAAATCTTGGCTCCATGGCAGCATGTTCACGGCTTGAACCTTCTCCATAATTATCCTCCGCTACTACTATCGACGCTATCCCTTCCGATTTATATTCCTTTGCTACAGAAGAAACTTCTCCATAGTTGTTCTTCAAGCAATTCCATACATTGTTTGTCTTTCCATTAAAGGCATTTACAGCACCCATAAGCATGTTTCCTGATATGTTTTCAAGATGTCCTCTGACTTGAACTAAAAAAAGTTGACATATTTGATGTGCATAAATCATAGAAGTCAA